>JBHICL010000584.1:0-2510 GCA_046759605.1 Alphaproteobacteria bacterium
GCCCAAGAGGCCGTGCTTGCGCAGGGAGTTGCGGAGCTGGTGGTAGCTGAGTCCGAGGTGATCGGCCGTGGCGCGCTGGTTGTAGCGGTTGGCGGCCAGGGCCGCCGCCAGCATACCCCTCTCGATCCCGGCCAGGGTCTCGCGGAGGTCCATTGGATATGAAGCGTCGGGGACCATTGGCTCGCCGGCGCTCACCGGTGCGGCTGTGGCCGCGGGCTCGCCGCCTTGGCCCTGCGGTCCCGCGGGCCTGTAGGGCGAGCCGAAGGGGTCGAACACGACCTCGCCCACGGGGGCGCCGGGCTCGCCACGGCATACGGCGCGTTCGACGACGTTCTTGAGCTCGCGGACGTTGCCCGGCCACGGGTAGTCCGAGAGCGCCTCCGTCGCCGCGTCGGTAAAGCCGGGAAAGCCGTCCCATCCCAGCTCGATCGCCATGGCGCGGCCGAAATGGGCGGTGAGGACCGGCACGTCGTCCCGGCGCGCCCTGAGCGGCGGCAGGGTGACGACGTCGAAGCTCAGGCGATCCAACAGGTCCTGGCGGAAGCGACCCTCCTCGGCGACGGCGGGCAGATCCACGTTGGTGGCGCCGACGACCCGCACGTCGACCCTGAGCGAGGCATCGCCGCCCACGCGCTCGAACTCGCCGTACTCGACCGCCCGGAGGATCTTCTCCTGCACGCTCAGCGTGGCGCCGGCGATCTCGTCGAGGAACAGCGTGCCACGATCGGCGAGCTCGAACCGGCCGGCGCGCCTCCGCGCGGCGCCGGTGAAGGCGCCCGCCTCGTGGCCGAACAGTTCCGTCTCCAGGAGGCTCTCGGGGAGCGCGGCGCAGTTCAGCTTGACGAAGGGGCGATCCCAGCGCTGGGACAGAAAGTGGAGCCGCGAGGCGATGAGCTCCTTGCCCGTGCCGCGCTCGCCGATGACGAGGACCGGCCGGTCGAGAGGCGCGATCCGCGAGACCTGCTCCAGGACCTCGAGGAACGGGCGCGATTCGCCGAGGAGTGGCGGCAGATCTGTCGGAGCCAGCATGGTCTAATTTGCTAAAGTTTAGTGAAATAGACTATTATTTAGCGCCACGTCTTACAAGCGAAAAAGCGACTCGCCGTGGTTTATCATTCTGAAACAAGGAGATAGCTCCGGCTCGCCGGTCTGGCACGGCGCGTGCAATTAACCATGGCAAGGCGTGGCGCCCGCGCGGCGCCGGACCAACCGGAGACAGGGACATGGGCATCTTCTCGAGACTGACAGACATCATCAACTCGAACCTCAACGCGATGCTTGACCGCGCCGAGGAGCCCGAGAAGATGATCCGGCTGATCATTCAGGAGATGGAGGATACACTGGTCGAGGTCCGCAGCACGGCCGCCAAATCCATCGCGGAGAAAAAGGAGATCCAGCGGCGACTGTCGCGGCTCTCCGAGGCCGAGGCCGAGTGGGAGCGGAAAGCCGAGCTGGCCCTCAGCCGGGACCGGGAGGACCTGGCCAAAGCAGCTCTGATCGAGAAGGCCAAGGTGAGGGACACGGTGGAGGCGCTCGGGCGTGAGCTCGAGCAGCTGGACCACGCCCTCATGGCCAACGACGCCGACGTGGCGAGCCTGGAGCGCAAGCTGGTGGAGGCGAAAGCGAAGCAGAAGGCGATACAGACCCGGCACGAGACGGCCGGCGCGCGTCTCAAGGTGCGGCGCCGCCTCTATGAGAACCGCGTGAGCGACGCCTTCGAGCGGTTCGAGAAGGTGCAGAAGCGCCTCGATGCCCTCGAGGCCGACGCCGAGGCCTACGACCTGGGCCAGCGCCGGACCCTGGCCGACGAGATCGACGAGCTGGCCGCCGCGAGCAAGATCGAGGACGAGTTCGAAGCCCTCAAGGACCGTGTGACGAAGCGTAAGCCGAAAGACCAGGAATAGCCGAAACCATGGGCTTCTTCGAATTCATATGGGTGCCATTGATCCTGATCCTGGTGATCGTCGCTCCGATCTGGATCATCACTCACTACGTGACGGTCTGGCGCACCTCGAAGACCCTTTCGGGTGAAGACGAGAACATGCTCCAGCAGCTTTGGGAGGATGCCAGCCGCATGGAGGACCGCATCAAGACCCTGGAGCGGATCCTCGATGCCGAGGCGCCCGAGTGGAGGAAGGAGCAATGAGCCTCAGACGCGCTCCCAGTCGCAACCGTCTCTACCGCAATCCGCGCAAGGCGAAGATCAAGGGCGTCTGCGCCGGCATCGCCGACTATTTCGGCATCAGCGCGCTGCCCATACGTGTGCTCGCCATTGCGGGATTGTTCTTCGCCACCGCGCCCACCATCATCGGCTATGTCATCGCCGTGTGGCTGATCGACGAGACCCCCGAGGACTTGTTCGAAACCGAGGAAGAGGAGGCGTTCTGGCGCTCGGTGCGCACCGAGCCCAGCGGCACCGCGCACGATCTGCGCCACAAGTTCCGCGATCTGGAAAAGCGCCTGCGCGGAATGGAGGCCCACGTCACCTCCTCCGAGTTCGAGCTGAACCG
>JBHICL010000585.1:0-2502 GCA_046759605.1 Alphaproteobacteria bacterium
TCTTCCGCGCCGCGTATGATCCGTGTGGGGACCTCGTCGAGGCCGGCGTTGAAATCCCCGCAGACGGCGACGAGGGCGCCGGGGTCGGCGTCGAACAACCTGTCGACCATCAATCGCACCTCGAGCGCCTGCCCGGCGCGCTTGACCGCGGCGATAAAGAACCCCTCGGCCCAGCCCCCTACGCTTCTCCAACTGAACGCTCCCTGTTTCTGGCCCGGTATTATCGCCGCGAGGGGGGCGCGAAGATGGATGTTGAGAACGTGGAGCCTCGCGCCTCCTGCGTCGAGCTCCGTCAGCATCACCGGGCGGTCCCAGCGGATCCGTTCCGTATCGCCGGACGGCTCGGGGGCCGTGATCATCCGGTGCGTGGGCGGCTCGACAAGCTGATGACGCAGCTCGCTCGAGCCGACGATGGGAAACCGGCTCAGGATCACCACGTTGTGCACGTCCGCGACGCCGCCGCCCGGGCCGCTCGTGGACGCGCGTGCGTAATCGCGGTAGGGCGTGTCCTCGAGCAGCCGGTCGAGCGCGATCAGCCGGCGCGGCTCGCCCTTCCGAAGTCGCTGGCCGTTGATCTCCTGCAGGCACAGGACGTCTGCTTCGAGACGCAACAGTTGTGGCCGCAGCACGGCCATGCGCGTTTCCAGTGGCACAGCGGCGTCCGCTGAGTCGTCCAGGTTCTCGAGGTTGAACGAGGCGATGCGCAAGCGCCGGGACACGGTCACACCGCCAGCACCGGCGCCAGGTGGGCGGGCAGATCCTTCTCGGGGACGCGGGTCAGGTCCTTGTTGAGCTCTCCCGTCACGGTGGCGCGCACGAACTCGGGAAGCTCTGCGCGCAGGTCGCCGAGGGCCTTCGGCGGCGCGACGACGATGAGCCGATCGTATGCATCGTGCTTGAGCTCGTCCTCCAGCACCGATGCCAGCATCGCCGCGAACCGCCGTTTGGCGTGTTGGCGCGGGTCGGTGGGTGCTTCCATGGCGTGGGGCCCGAGGCCAGCCCGGTCGAAGGTCCGGCCCGGGCGATCGGCCATGATGCCGCGTCCGGGGAGGTTGGGACTGTGGAATTCCATGCCGGTCAGGAACTCGACGCCCCGTCCCGGTCCAGTGTTCCGGGCGATTCTGGCATGGGCGCCATCGGCGATGAGGATCCAGGTCGTCGTGGGCTTCATGCTCGATCTCTCAAACGTTGGCCCGCCCGCTTCTAGACCAGGCCCCTGTCCACCTCGTCCGCCAGCGAGCGGAGCGCGTCCGCCACCCGGACCTCGTAGGCCGGGCTCGTTTCGAGACGGCGGAGATGGGGTGGCAGCCGGTCCAGCTCGGCGCTCGCGTGCTTCCTGGCCTCGGCGGCCGTCGGCAGGGCGGCGATCCGTCGTCCGTCGCGCATGACGGGCTTTATGAGCGGCGTCCCGTCATGGACGTCGCCCTCGATGGTCAGAAGGTCGCTGCTCATGACGCCGGAGGCATAGCTGCGGTACACCTGCTTCCGGCCCGGCCAGGTGGCCTTGCCTTCCGAGCGCTTTCGCCGCGGCCGGCCGGCGTATTCCTGCAGCTTGTAGGCGCAGTCGAGTGCCGCCGCATCCTCGGACGTGGTCAGGCTGGTGCCGATGCCGAAGCCGTCGATGGGCGCGGCCTCTTCCGCGAAGCGTTCAAGAGTGTGCTCGTCGATCCCGCCGCTTGCGAATATCATCACCTCACCGAGCCCACCATCGTCCAGGATCGACCGGACCTCGCGGGCGTGGGCCGCAAGATCGCCGCTATCGAGCCGCACGCCGCGGATCGCTGTGCCCTTTTCCGCGAGCCGAGGCGCCAGGCGCACGACTTTCGTCGCCGCCGCCTCCGTATCGTAGGTGTCGAGCAGCAGTACGACGTTGTCCGGGCGGGAGCGTGCGAACGCCTCGAACGCCGCGGTTTCGTCGTCGTGGGCCTGGACGAACGAGTGCGCCATGGTGCCGAAGATCGGAACCTCGAACAGCGCCGCCGCCGGCGTCGTTGCCGAGCCGGCGAAGCCGGCGAGGTAGCATGCGCGCGCCGCCAGCAATCCCGCCTCGGCGCCGTGCGCCCGGCGCAAGCCGAAATCGACCAGCGTCTTTCCCGGCGCGGCCAGGACCATGCGCGCCGCCTTCGACGCGATGAGGGTCTGAAAATGCAGCAGGTTGATCACCCGCGTCTCCACGAGCTGCGCCTGGGGCAGCGGTGCGGTCACGCGCAGGGCGGGCTCGTCGGCGTAGAAGACGGTTCCCTCCGGCATCGCGTGCACATCGCCCGTAAAACGGAATTTGGCAAATTGTTCAATGGCTTGACGGCTGAACCTTCCACTGCCTGCGAGCCAGTCGAGCTCAGGCTCTGTAAACCTTGCGTTCTCGAGGAAATCGATCACCTGCTCGAGCCCGGCGGCCATAAGGAATCCGCGGTTGCGTGGCAGCTTGCGGACAAAGAACTCGAAGACGGCCGTCCCGGTCATCCCGGCCTCGAGATAGGCCTGAAGCATGTTGAGCTCGTA
>JBHICL010000586.1:0-2500 GCA_046759605.1 Alphaproteobacteria bacterium
GATCGCACATCGCAAGCGCCGATTCCGAATCGCCCTTGCGGAGCAGCGCTTCGGCAAGAGCGTTGGTGATCTTGAGATCGGTGGGTCTCAGCTCCTGGGCGCGGCGATAGGTCGCAATGGCTTCGTCAAACGAACCCTGCTCGCGTAATGCCGTGGCAAGGCTCAGGTGTATGTTCGGATCATTCGGGACGAGTTCCCGCGCACGTCTGTAGTGCGCAATCGCCTCCTCGGTCGCACCTTGGCGAAGCAACGCGTTGGCCAGGTTGTACATCGTCTGGCCGGATTCCGGATCGATCTCGAGAGCGCGCCGGAAGCGCGCCACCGCCTCCTCGACAAGGCCCTGCTTCTGCAAGAGGATGCCGAGGTTGTTATGCGCGACAGTGAGGCGCGGATTGATCTCCAGCGCGTGCTCGTAGCTGACGGCCGCGAGCTTCAGGTCGCCCTTCTGTTGCAGGGCAAAGCCGAGTCCGCAGTGGGCGTCCACCGCCGTGGGATCGACCTCGATCGCCCGCCGATACGCGGTCACCGCGGCATCGAGTCTTCTACCCCTTATAAGGGTATGACCGAGCATGAGACACGCGCTCAGGTCACGAGGGTTGATTTCGACGGCGCGACGGTAGCAGCCTGTGGCTTCGTCGAGTTTCCCCTGGCGGGCCAGGGCGTCGCCGAGGGCGCCATGGACCCCCGCATTGTCGGGATCCAGAGACAGCGCCTGCCGAAAACTCGCGATCGCCTCTTCGGTCTTCCCTCGACCGAGCAGGATCCGACCGAGATCCGCGAGAGCTTCCACGCTCGTCGGATCCGCCTCGATGGCCCGGCGGGCCAACGCCTCCGCGTTCCCGCCGTCGCCGGCCCGATGCTTCAGGATGGCCAGAAGCCGCAGCGCATCGGCGTTGTCCGGCTGCCTGGCGAGAACGCGCTCGTAGAGGCGCTCGGCCTCGCGAACCCGCCCGGCCTTGTGGTGGCCGATGGCTGTTCGTATCTCATTCCGCATTGGCCCGAGCCCATCCGGAAGTTGGTATCCGGATCACCGACCTTTGGTCCGGTCGGGTCTGGGTACAATTACCCTCCTCACGCGGGTGTGCCGAAGCACGGCGCGACCGGCGGCGGGAATCTACTTTGCGGCGATAATTTGGACAAGGCCCCGCCCCACAACGCCGGCTCAGCCGCGAGGGCGGAGCCAGGTGTATTTGACGACCGAATTCAGTTATGGCATGTGGTCTGTGTTGGCGTGATGAGCCATCTCGCACGGTTCAGCTAATGCCATTCGAGCCCAAACCGGCGTCCGAGCAGGGCCGCCTCACGCTTGGCGAGCGCCTTTGCGATCTAAGGTTTCGCGACGCCAAGGACGAAGCGGTTTCCCTGTACCAAAATCGCCTGTTCGGCTGGCCGAAGGTGATCCACGTTGCCGCGTCGCCGGAAGACGCGGAGCCGGAACTGGTGCGTCTGGCGGAGCGCGTGCACAGTTTCGCAAGCGTGGAGACGCATGTTTTCGGCGTCACCCGCGCACGTGTCCAGGAGAACGCCGCGCTGGTTAGACGGCTCAAGCTGCCTTTTCCGCTGCTAAGCCATGAGGAGGGTTGCCTGCATAGAGCCGCCGGTTTGGACGAGGGAGCCGCGCCATGCACGCTCGTGTTCGATGCGGTCTTGCGGCTCGAAAAGGTGATTGCGAGTGCGGATGTCGAGTGTCAAGCCGAAGCCGCTCTGGCCCATGCCGAGGCTCGCTATTCTGAGCGCCGGCCGATGGTGATCACCGAGCAGGCCCCTGCGCTGGCGATCCCCAATCTGATCGACCCCGAGCATTGTCGGCGCCTGATCGCGTTTTGGGAGGGTGGGTCCAAGATCGAAAACCTGGTCATGTCCAAGACAGGAAAGATCAGTGCAACTCCGAAACTAAAAAGCCGCGCCGACGTAGCTGTGCCCGTCGGTTCCTACGAATCGGACGAACTGGTTGGCATCATGTGTCGGCGCCTCTTGCCCGAGATCTCGAAAGCGTTCAATTTCGAAGTGACGCGATTCGAACCTTTCAAAGTCGGCTGCTACGACGCGGCCGACCGAGGTTTTTTCGGACCACACCGCGACAACGCGAGGGATATCACCAAGCACCGCCGGTACGCCTTGACCTTGAACCTCAACACCGGCGAATACGAGGGTGGATTCCTGCGCCTACCCGAGTATGGGCCCCATCTCTACGCTCCGCCCGTTGGCGCAGGAATTGTGTTCTCCTGTTCACTGCTGCACCTGGCTACGCCTGTTACAAAGGGCCGGCGGTTCGTTCTGGTTGGCTTTTTCTGGGGCGAAGAAGAGCAGCCGGTGTTCGAGCGAAGCCACGCGGACATGTTCCCAGGAGGCACGGACATTAACTTGATCTCGCAAGTCTCCACATCGTTGACATGACAGAGCAACTCACCCATCGAGTTCCACGATTAAATCTGTCCCCACAACAAGGAAAAAGGCGGTGACCGTGGCCACCGCCTTCCGTGTTTCACAAGGCGAGCTG
>JBHICL010000587.1:0-2497 GCA_046759605.1 Alphaproteobacteria bacterium
CACGCCATGCAGCATCTCGCGATTTCCGACTTGCCGACGCGAATCTGGCAGACGGACATCGGGACCGGCTCCGACGACGATGCCCCGATTCTCTCGGGCCCGGTCGTCGCCGACGGACGCGTCTATGCCATGGATGCGGACGCCGTGGTCACGGCGCACGATGCGAGCAACGGTCGCCGGCTATGGCGGACCGAGCTGGAAAAGTCGGAAGAGCGCGACGGAAGCTGGGGTGGCGGCGTCGCCCTGGACGGGGGACGGCTCTACGCCGCAACCGGTTTCGCTCAGGTCGTCGCGCTCGACGCCATGACGGGTGAGGTCGTCTGGCGCACGTCCGTTTCGGGGCCCGTCCGCGCCGCGCCAACGGTGTTCAACGGTCGCATTTTCGCCATCAGCAGGGATAACCAGCTCCATGCCCTCGATGCCGAGGACGGGGAGCTGCTCTGGACGGACACGGGAATCGTCGAGTCCGCCAGCCTTCTCGGAGGCGTCAGTCCGGCGGTCGACGGCGACATCGTCGTCGCGCCGTACTCCTCCGGCGAGGTCGTTGCTCTCAGGGCCGAAAATGGACGGCAGCTCTGGTCCGACAATCTCGCGGCGATCCGGCGAGTGGATGCCGTCTCGGCGCTTGCCGACATCGGCGGGCGGCCGGTGATCGACCGCGGCCGGGTCTACGCCATCAGCCACTCCGGTCGCATGGTGGCAATCGATCTCAGGACCGGCAGGCGGCTATGGGAGGCGGATCTCGGCGGCGTTCAGCAGCCCTGGGTGGCCGGCGAGTTCATATTCGTGTTGACGTCAAGCGCCCATGTCGTCTCTCTCATGGCAAGGGACGGCCGGGTCAGGTGGGTGACGCCGCTCGGGCTTTTCAAGGATCCCGAGGATCGCAAGGGACGCATCAACTGGTCCGGACCCGTGCTCGTGAGCGACCGGCTCATCGTCGCCGGCAGCCACGGCGAGGTGCTGAGCCTGTCGCCCTATACCGGGGAGATACTGGGGCACCAACCGATGAGGGACAGCATCTCCATCGCTCCCGCGGTCGCCGACGAAACGCTCTTCTTCCTGACCGACTCAGCGAAACTGATCGCGATGCGCTAGGCGCCCCGGCGCCGCATTGCCGGTGAGGACCGATATGGAGCCGACACTCGTCATCGTCGGACGCCCGAACGTCGGCAAGTCGACCCTGTTCAATCGCTTGGTCGGGCGCCGGCTGGCCCTTGTCGACGATACCCCGGGGGTGACCCGTGACCGGCGCGAGGGGGAGGGGCGCCTGGGCGAGCTTGCCTTCCGGGTGATCGACACTGCGGGCCTCGAGGATGCCCTGGACGAAAGCCTTGGCGCCCGCGCCCGCCGCCTGACCGAACGCGCGCTCGCCGATGCCGCCGTCGTGCTCATGGTCGTCGATGCCCGCGCCGGCGTGACGCCATTGGACGAGCACTTTGCCGACTGGCTCCGGCGTTCGGGCAAGCCTGTCGTGCTCATCGCCAACAAATGCGAGGGCGCGGCGGCGGAACCCGGTCTCTACGAGGCACATGTGCTGGGTCTCGGCGAGCCGGTGCCGCTATCGGCGGAGCACGGGACCGGCCTGGACCTGTTGCGCGAGGTCGTCGAAGATCGACTACGTGGACGAGCGCCGCCCGTTGTCGCCGGTGAGGTCGAGCGCGAGGTCGATCTCAGACCCCTGAAGCTGGCGATCGTCGGCCGGCCGAACGTCGGCAAATCGACGCTCGTGAACGCGCTCATCGGCAGCGAGCGGCTTTTGACGGGACCGGAGCCGGGCATCACCCGGGACGCCATTCCGGTTGCGTGGACCTTCCGTGGCCGGCGGATAGACCTGGTGGATACGGCGGGTTTGCGCCGCAAGGCACGCATGGACGAGAAGCTGGAGAAGCTCTCCGGCGCCGACAGCCTGCGGGCGATCCGCTTCGCCGAGGTCGTGGCCCTCGTGATCGACGCGACCGTCATGCTGGAGCGGCAGGACTTGAGCATTGCGAGGCACGTTATCGAGGAGGGGCGGGCGCTCGTCATCGTCGCCAACAAGTGGGATCTGGTGCGCGATCGCGCCGACGCGCTTGGTAGATTGGCGGGACGTTTGGAGACATCCCTGCCCCAGGGGAGCGGGGTCAAGATCGTTACCCTTTCGGCGCTGACGGTCCGGGGCCTGGACGGCTTCATGCCCGCGGTGTTGGAGGCCTACGACGTGTGGAATCGCCGCATTCCCACCGGCCCTCTCAACAACTGGCTTGCCGGGATGGTGACGCGGCACCCGCCGCCGGCATCGACGGTGGGCCGGCGGGTTCGGCTCCGCTATATCACCCAGCCGAACGCCCGACCACCGACCTTCGTCATCTTCGCGAGCAGGCCCGCCGATCTGCCGCCGAGCTACCTGCGGTATCTCGAGAATGGCCTTCGCGCGGAATTCGACCTCCCTGGCACGCCGATCCGCATCGTCATGCGCAAGGGCGAGAACCCCTATGCATAATCGCGTGGACCTTTGCGC
>JBHICL010000588.1:0-2494 GCA_046759605.1 Alphaproteobacteria bacterium
AGCGTGCTGATCGCCCAGTAGTCCTGCTGCAGGTTGGCCGTGGGCAGAGCCATCAGCACCCCGAACAGCGCCGCGGCGGCGATGCCACCTGCCATACCAATGCCGATCGGCAGGCCGCCTAAGACGACGAGGATCGTCGAGACGTAGCCCCCGAGCATGAAGAACACGACGTGGCCGAGGTTGACAAGGCCGGTCACCCCATACTGCAGGTTCAGGCTGAGGCTCAAGATTGCCCAGATTCCGGCGATGGTGATCAGATAGACAAGGTATTCGATCACCGCTTGACTCCCAGAATCCCGCGCGGGCGCAGCAACAGTGTGAGGATTAAAAGGCTGAACGGAATCGCCGCTTTGTACCCGGTAGGGACATAGACGTGGGCCTTGGCCGTCAGCCCCAGGGCGTCGAGCAGCGGGGCCCAGTTGATAGCGAGACCTATGTTCTCGGCGAAACCCACGAGGACGGCGCCCAGCATTGCACCGAATGGGTGGCCGATGCCGCCCACGATCGCCGCGCAGAACACCTCGATGATGAGGCCGAACCCCATATCGGGCTTCAGCTGCGTGCTGAGCCCAATGAGAACGCCGCCGAGCGCGGCAAAGCCGCTACCGATGAACCAAACCGCGCGGATCACGCGCTCGGTATGTATCCCGCTTGCTTGCGAGAGCTCTGCGTTATCGGCGGTCGCCCGCATCGCGACGCCGAGCGTCGTGCGAGTCAGCAACAGATAGAAGGTGAACATTGCCACGACCGCAGCCAAGATAATCGCGAGCTGGAACGGCGTGATGCGGGCGCCGACCACCTCCCACGGCCGGAGCACTCCGATCTCGAAGAAAAAAGGTGACGGCCCCCAGATCGCCCGCACCGTCTCGCGCATGGCGATGCCGAGAGCAAACCCCGTTATCATCAACATGACCGGCGCGCTCTTACGAAGCCGCGAGAAGATTAAGCGGTCGCAGGCGACGCCGAGAACGCCGGTGAGAACGATGGCAATCGCTGCGGCAGGCACGAGATTCATACCAGCGCCAGCCGAAAGGAAGAGCGCCACATAGGCACCGACCGTGGCGAATTCCACGTGTGAAAAGTTGGGGAAACGAAGCACGCTGTAGACCATGGTCAGACCCACGGCCAGCAAGGAGAGTTCGGACGCCCGGATGAGGCTATCGAATATGATCTGAACCACGGGTTCCCTGTGCTCGTTGCATGGGTGAGCGCCCTTATGGCAAAGGCCGAACCGAGGTAAATGCAGGTAGGGCACCCCGAACGGGAATACTCACTTGCGAAATCATCGCCATCAGCAGCACGATGAGCAGCGCCAGTGCCACCCCCGTGATCCCGGCGAACCCCACAGAATGATGAAGCAGATGAGCGAAACGAAGGCCCCGATCATGTAGATCTCGCCGTGGGCGAAGTTGATCATGCCGATGATGCCGTACACCATCGTGTAGCCGATGGCGATGAGACCGTAAATCGCCCCCAGCGTCAGACCGTTGATCAGTTGCTGGAGAAAAAAAGCCATCAATCAATCCGGAAAGGTCGGTACATTTACTTATCCCGTGGCCCGCAGCGGAAAAAACCCGTCATGGACGATGTCGCCTATCCGCCTCCCGTTGTTCGGACGGAACATGACCGAACTTGTCTTCTCGGCGTCTCCGCCATTTCCTTTTCGGCGCCAATGGGCGGGACGGCGATCGACGCTTCCAGGTAATCCTTGGCGCCGACCGCCGAAACCTTAGCGGCGCTGCTTATCCACTGGAACACAAAGATGACCTCGCCGACGCGTTCCCGCTCATTCACTCCACGGCCCACTGCCGCCTGGCCTCGAGCCACGGCGGACCGGCACCCCCCGGGAATTTAACATATATTGCGGGGCTCCGCGCCAGTCTTGATTGGCCGCCAGGCGAGCCCGCGTCACGGGCGTCATCTGGCCCTGTGCCGGCGGCGCGTTAGGTTCTATAGTGTGACGAGGCCAAAATTCATTCGCCCGAACAGGACAAAGCCATGAGCACGCCGAGTTCCCCCGTCCCCTTCGGCAAGGCGGGAAAACGCACCGAGGGTCCCGCCTTTCAGTGGGATGATCCGCTGGCTCTGGAAGAGCAGTTGAGCGAGGAAGAACGCCTGGTCCGCGATACCGCCCGCGACTACTGCCAGGACAAGCTCATGCCGCGGATCCTCGAAGCCAACCGCTTCGAGCGTTTCGACCCCGGGATACTCGCCGAGATGGGTGAACTCGGCTTCCTCGGGCCGACGCTTAAGGGCTACGGCTGCGCCGGCGCCGGTTACGTGAGCTACGGCCTGATCGCCCGCGAGGTCGAACGGGTCGACAGCGCCTACCGCTCGGCGCTCAGCGTGCAGTCCAGCCTGGTCATGACACCGATTCACGCCTATGGGAGCGACGAGCAGCGCGAGAAATACCTGCCGAAACTGGCGCGCGGCGAGCTGATCGGCTGCTTCGGCCTGACCGAGCCCGACCACGGCTCCGACCCCGCCTCGATGA
>JBHICL010000589.1:0-2476 GCA_046759605.1 Alphaproteobacteria bacterium
CCCCGCATGCGTTTGCGGGAAATCCTATGATCCAGCCACCAGCGAGTCCATCTAGGACGAACTCGCCACTGGCTATCCGGAAATGTCAGGGCGGTGTTGAGTGCGCTTCATGAACCACAACGCTAGTATAGGGATCGCAATAAGGAATAGGAGCCATAAGTCAAGTGAGTAAAAGTCAATCAGATCTCTAAGAAGTACTGGCCCTGTAAGCCATAGCCATATACCGTACAAAAGATTTTCCATCATAAACCTCGATACAAATTATGTTTAATTCTGAATTTGCGGCATTGGTTCGACAAGGCATTATTTGGGGGTGTTCCAAGTAAGCCCGATTACGGCAAAGGTTTGATTCCGATTATACTTTTCCAATAACCCGAACCGATAATGACGCTTGAGCTCTTTGTATTGACCGCCGATGCGCAACGCTGCCTTTAACCCGCCAGAGTAAGCCCGTTCTGACCAAACTTCATGCACGCCATGTCCGCTTGCGAATTCAGACCATCGGGGCCATCCTTGTATCGACCATCGCGCTGTCCTCATCAGATAGGGTTGTTACGAACCCCGAGGATGGCGCGGTGGTCGATTCGTGCTAGCCCCTAACCTCGTACACCACGTAAACAGACACTAACCAATGTTCATATTGACCGCCTTAACCGCTGGAAAGCTGCAACGACTGGTCGCGTCCCACCGAAACAGGCGTCGGCCGGCTGTTCCGTCCCATGACGCCCATTGACACATCGCCGGCCCGGGGCAGCGCTCGGGCCAACCTTCGGGCCATCGGCTGGATGCTGGCGACCGGGCTGCTCTTCGCGATGGTAACGGGGATCGCGCGACACGTAGGAAGCGACATGAACCCGATTCAGGCGGCGTTTATTCGCTTCGCCATCGGGCTTGCAATTCTCGCCCCGGTCTTTCTTCGGGTTCGTTTCAAGCCAAGACGGCTTGGCACGCACGGTCTGCGCGGATTGGTGCATGGCGCCGCCGTCATGCTGTGGTTCTATGCCATGGCCCGGATCCCGATTGCGGACGTGACGGCGCTGGGCTTTGCGACGCCGATTTACGTCACCATCGGCGCTGTCCTGTTCCTCCGGGAGAAGTTGCATCTGCGCCGGGCGGCGGCCGTCCTGGCGGGCTTTCTCGGCGTTCTGGTGATCCTGAGACCGGGATTCGAGGTCATACAGCTCGGCGCCGTGGCCCAGCTCGTCGCCACGCCGTTGTTCGCCGTCTCGTTCATCTTTGCCAAGAAGCTGACCGAGACCGAGACGAACGCGTCGATCGCAGCCTATCTTGCGGTCGTCGTGACCCTGGTGCTGCTGCCGCCCGCGCTTGTCGTCTGGCGACCGCCGACATGGGAGGAGCTGGGCTGGCTGTCCGCCATCGCCGTCTTGGCGACGTTGGGCCACCTCGCCATGAACCAGGCCTTCCGATCGGCGGAGATAATGGTGACGCAGCCGGCGACGTTCCTTCAGCTCGTCTGGGCGACACTCATCGGTATCGTCGTCTTCGGCGAGGAGCCGGAGCTGTGGATATGGGCGGGAGCGGCCATAATCGTCGCGGCGGCCACCTATATTGCCCGTCGCGAGGCCGTCGCAGAAGTCCCTGCATCGGACCGACGGGGAACGTTTTGCTAGGTCCGGTTCAGCGGGTCGTCAGCAATCCAGGGTGTTCTCCCGCTCCCACTGGGTGAGGGTGGTGGAATACTTTCGCCACTCGTCCAGCTTGAGCTTCACGTAGCTGGAGACGAGCTCGTCACCCAGGCTGCCGCGCGCCACGGGGCTTTTGTCGAAGAGGCGCAGCGCGTCGAGGAGATTGAGCGGCAGCCGGCGGATGCGCTTCAGCCGCTGGCCCTCCTCGTACATGTTGATGTCCAGCCGCTTGCCGGGATCGCGCTCGTTGGCGATACCGTCGAGGCCGGATGCGAGCACCCCGGCCTGGAGCAGGTAGGGGTTGGCCGCGCCGTCCATCAGGCGCAGCTCGAAGCGGCCCGGGTCGGGAATGCGGACCATGTGGGTCCGGTTGTTGCCCGAGTAGCTGATGGCGTTGGGCGACCATGTGGCGCCCGAGAGCGTCACGCTGGCGTCGATCCGCTTGTAGCTGTTCACCGTGGGGTTGAAGATCGCGCACATCGCGTCGGCCGAGTGCACGATGCCGCCCAGGAAGTTATAGGCCAGCTTGGAAAGCCCCATCTCCTCGCTTTCGTCCAGGAACAGGTTGATCTTCCCTTCCGGGTCCCACAGCGAGACATGGGCGTGGCAACCGTTCCCCGTGAGGTTGGGGAACGGCTTGGGCATGAACGTAGCCCTCAACCCGTGCTTCTCGGCGATGGTCTTGACCATGTATTTGAAGAACGCGTGGCGGTCGGCCGTCGTCAGGCAGTCCGCATATTCCCAGTTCATCTCGAACTGGCCGTTCGCGTCCTCATGGTCGTTCTGGTACGGGTTCCACCCCAGCTCGATCATCGAGTCGCAGATTTCCT
>JBHICL010000590.1:0-2473 GCA_046759605.1 Alphaproteobacteria bacterium
GCGAGGGCTGGTTGCTCCCGCCCCTGGACCACCCGGATCCGGCGCGCTGCTTCGTCACCGGAACCGGCCTGACCCATCTCGGAAGCGCAGACACGCGGGACAGGATGCACGCCACACTCGAAGCCGGTGAGGCGGCGCTCACGGACTCCATGAAGATGTTCCGGATGGGGCTCGAGGGAGGCAAGCCGCCGGGGAACGAGCCCGGCGTGCAGCCCGAGTGGTTCTACAAGGGAGACGGCAGCTCCCTCGTGGCGCCGGGCGCGCCCCTCGAAATGCCGCACTTCGCGCTCGACGGCGGCGAGGAGCCGGAGATCGCCGGCCTCTATGTGGTCGCCGATGACGGCACCCCGTGGCGCGTGGGCTTCGCCCTGGGCAACGAGTTCTCCGACCATGTCATGGAGCGGCGGAACTATCTCTACCTTGCGCACTCCAAGCTTCGGCCCTGCGCGATCGGACCCGAGGTCCTGGTGGGCGATCTTCCCGAGGACGTTCGCGGCGTGTCGCGTATCCGGCGCGGCGATGAGGTCGTCTGGGAGAAGGAGTTCCTGAGCGGCGAGGCGAACATGTCCCACTGGATCCGGAACCTGGAGCACCACCACTTCAAGTACGCCATGTTCCGGCGTCCCGGCGACGTTCATGTCCACTTCTTCGGGACCGCGACCCTCAGCTTCGCCGATGAGGTCAAGGTGGAGCCTGGAGACGTGTTCGAGATCAGCGCCGCCGGGTTCGGCCGGGCGCTCAGGAATCCACTGGCGCGGGCGCCGGAAAGTCAAAGCACCATCAAGGTGCTTTGACCTCGATGAGAAGGGGAGTCGAGCGATGATGCAACATGGGAACCTCGTCGGCGGTGAATGGCGCGAGGCCGGCGACGCCGCCGCCGACATCAATCCATCCAACATCACCGACGTTGTGGGCGAGTATGCCCGCGGCGACGCGAAGACCGTGGACGAGGCGGCGGCGGCGGGCAGGGCCGCGGCGCCTGGATGGGCCGCGACGACGCCGCAGCAGCGTTTCGACCTGCTCGACGCCATTGGTGTGGAAGTACTGGCCCGCAAGGACGAGCTGGGCCGGCTGCTTTCCCGCGAGGAAGGCAAGACCCTGCCCGAGGGGGTCATGGAGGTCGTGCGCGCGGGCATGATCTTCAAGTTCTTCGCCGGCGAGGCCCTGCGCATCACCGGCGAGAAGATCGCCTCCGTGCGCCCCGGCGTCGACGTCGAGATCACGCGCGAGCCCCTGGGCGTCGTCGGCGTCATCACGCCGTGGAACTTCCCAATGGCGATCCCCGCATGGAAGATCGCGCCCGCGCTGGCTTTCGGAAACGCCGTTGTCTTCAAGCCGGCGGGCCTCGTTCCCGGCTGTGCGTGGGCGCTTGCCGACATTATCGCTCGCGCCGGCGCTCCGGCTGGTGTGTTCAACCTGGTAATGGGGGCGGGGAGCAAGGTCGGCGACGCCATCCTCGATCATCCGGACGTCGCCGGGGTGAGCTTCACCGGCTCGGTGGATACGGGCCGGCACGTTGCGGCCAGATGCGCCGCGCGGCTGGCAAAGGTGCAGCTGGAGATGGGCGGCAAGAACCCGCTGATCGTGCTCGACGACGCCGATCTTGCCACGGCCGTGAACTGCGCCATCCAGGGCGCGTTCTATCAGACCGGGCAACGCTGCACCGCGTCGTCGCGCCTGATCGTGACCGAGGGCATCCACGACCGCTTCGTCGATGCGATGATCGAGCACATGCAAGGGCTCACGGTCGACGACGCTCTCAAGGACGGGACCGACATCGGCCCCGTCGTCGACCAGTCCCAGCTCGACAAGGACCTCGAGTATCTCGGCATCGGCAAAGGGGAGGGCGCCCGGCTGACCTGGGGCGGCGAGCGGCTGTCGCGGGAAAGCGAGGGCTACTACATGCAGCCGGCGCTGTTCACGGAGACCAACAACGACATGCGCATAAACCGGGAGGAGATCTTCGGCCCCGTGGCCACCGTCATCCGCGTCAGGGATTTCGACGAGGCCGTCGCGGTCGCCAACGACACGCCGTTCGGTCTCTCGTCCGGCATCTGCACGGGATCGCTCAAGCACGCCAACGCCTACAAGGACCGGACCGAAGCCGGCATGGTGATGGTGAACCTGCCCACCGCGGGCGTCGACTACCACGTGCCGTTCGGCGGCAGAAAAGGCTCGAGCTATGGCAGCCGCGAGCAGGGACGATACGCCATCGAGTTCTACACCACCGTGAAGACCTCCTATACGGCCCCGTGAGCGGGAGCCGCGGCAAGCCCTAAAGCTCCAGGCGCTCGACCTCGGTAATCAGGTGCGGGTCGCGCCGCCACGCGTCGGAGACATCGACATAAAGCTCGACTCCGTTTCCGTCGGGGTCCTTGACGTAGAGCGACTTGGTGACGGCATGGTCTCTCGGATCGACCTCGAGACCCGCGCCCTCAAGATGGAGCTTCGCCTGCCTCAAGGCGGCGAGATC
>JBHICL010000591.1:0-2469 GCA_046759605.1 Alphaproteobacteria bacterium
AGCCCCGGCGTGTCCGTCGCGAGGAAGTAATACCCGGGCGTATCGAGATCGATATGATGCATCGCGGGCGAATACAGCCGAACGCCGTGTACGCGGCGCGTAAGCTCCGACGGGATATCGAGCGCGTCGGCCGCCTCCTTGACGAGGATTCCAGTGGTGTGCGGTTCCGCGCCGGGGTCTGCCTTCCGCTCGACCACGGCGACGCGGAGACCGCGCATCGCCGCCGTGCGCGCCGCCACCAGACCCGCAAAACTCGCACCGACAATGACGACGTCGAAATCGGCCTCCCCCTTCGTACTCATGGTCCTCACCCAAGAAAAATCCAGTCCTGACAGAAAGTTAGCTGGCGATTGTGTGACTTCCACGGCGACAGTTTGGCGGTTTCGTGCAACGGCTCACCCGGCATCGGTGGCTCTGTCCCGCTCCTTGGGAACGAGAGGGATGCTTCGACGGGGATCGGATAACGCTTGAGCAAGTGATATCGTGGCCCGTGGAGGTCCCCATGCCCTCGGAGCGCGTTGCCAGGCGCCTTGCCGCGATCCTCGCCGCCGATATGGTCGGCTACAGCCGTCTCATGGCCGCGGACGAAGCCGGCACGCTCGCGCGCCTGAAGACCCTCCGCGCCGAATTGATCGATCCCACCATCGCCGGGCACGAGGGGCGCATCGTCAAGGAAATGGGCGACGGTTTGCTCGTCGAGTTCTCGAGCGTCGTCGATGCCGTCCAATGCGCCATGACCATACAGCGTGGCGTGGAGGCGTATGGCGCGCCTCACCCCGATGACCGGCGGGTCGCCTTCCGCATGGGCATCAACATCGGCGATGTGATCGCCGAGGGTGGCGACATTTACGGCGGCGGGGTCAATATAGCGGCCCGCCTGGAGCAAATCGCCGAGCCGGGCGGGATCGCGTTGTCCGAGGACGCCTATCGCCAGGTGAAGGACAAGCTCGAAGTCGCTTTCGAGGATCTGGGCGCGCACGAGGCCAAGAACATTCCCGAGCCCCTGCGCGTCTACCGTGTCAGGGCGCGAGAGGACGCGCCGGCGGCCGTTGTCGGGGCGGGCGAGCGATCCCCGGCCGTCTGGGACAAGCCGTCCATCGCCGTGCTGCCGTTCAAGAACATGAGCGCCGATCCCGAGCAGGAATACTTCTCCGATGGGATCAGCGAGGACATCATCATCGACCTCTCCAAAATCGCCGGCCTTTTCGTCATCGCCCGAAACTCGACCTTCGTCTACAAGAGCAAGGCGGTCTCCGTTCCGCAGGTGAGCCGGGAGCTTGGCGTGCGACACGTGCTCGAAGGCAGCGTCCGCAAGGCGGGTAACCGCATCCGCGTGACAGCCCAGATGGTCGACGGTGCGACCGGTGGACACGTCTGGGCGGAACGCTATGACCGGGACCTGACCGACATCTTCTCGGTGCAGGACGAGTTGACCAGGGAGATCGTCTCCGCTCTCGCGCTGAAGCTCACCGAGGATGAGCAGGCGCGCCTAGCCCGCAGGCAGACCCACAACATCGAGGCCTACGACCTGCTCCTACGCGCCCGAGAGCAAGCGATTCTGCACACGAGATCGGGAACCGCCGAGGCGCAATCCCTGCTCGAGCGCGCCATCGCTCTCGATCCCGAATTCGCGGCCGCGTATGCGTGGATGGCCTTCACCCATGTCCAGCAGTACGGCAATCGATGGACCGATTCTCCGGACGAGGCGTTGCGGCGTTGTTACGAGCTGGCGCAGAAGGCCGTGGATCTGGACGACGGTGAGCCCTACGCCCACTTTGCCCTTGCCATCGCCTCCCTGTGGATGAGGAAGCACGAACGGGCGCTCGTGGAAGCCGAGCGGTGCATCGCCATCGAGCCGAACTCCGCGGAGGGCCATTTGGTGCTGGGCCAGATCATGGGCTACGCGGGGCGCTCCGAGGCGGCGATTGAAGTCTTCCAAAAGTACATGCGCCTCGATCCCCACTACACGAGTCTCACCCTCCACTTTCTCGCGCAGGTCATCTTCAATCTGGAGCGGTACGACGAGGCAGCTGCCGTTCTGAAACGACGCCTGTCGCGAGAGCCGAATTCCGAGACGTCTCGGGTCTTGCTGGCCGCGTGTTGCGGCCATCTTGGAAAGATCGAGGAGGCTCGGGCGGAGTGGGAAGAGGCCTTACGGATCAATCCGGACTACTCGTTCGAACACAGGCGAAAGGTGCTCCCCTACAAGGACCCCGCCGATTTCGAGCGCATCGCCAACGGGTTGCGCATGGCCGGTCTGGTCAAGTGAATCGCCGGGTTGTTTCCCGAACGCTGCCGGTTCACGACCATGCGATCGTGCAGCGAGGCGATGATCCCGCTGCCTGTCCGCTGGAACGCGAAAGGCAGCAGCGCGTGGACGGTGCAGGCGCATCCGCCCGCGAGCATCAGTATCGCGAACGAAAGCGCCGCCCAAAGGTGCTCCAGGTAGTTCTCGCCGACCGAGGCCGG
>JBHICL010000592.1:0-2467 GCA_046759605.1 Alphaproteobacteria bacterium
CCAGCTCCTTGGTCACCTTCTTGGCCATGAGCTGGCCGCCGAAGCCGGGCTTGGCCCCCTGGGAGATGTAGATCTCGAGCCCGTCGGCGCGCTTCATGTCGTGAATATTCCAGCCCAGCCGGCCCCCCAGGCACTGGAAGATGAGCTGTTCGGCCGCGCCACGCTGGGCATTGCTCATGCCGCCCTCCCCGGTATTCTCCGCGATACCGGAGAGGCTCGACGCCATGCCGACGGCCTCTTTTGTCGAGGCGCTGAGCGCGCCGTAGCTCATGGGTGCGATCATCACCGGCATGGAGAGGGAGAGGGGCCTGGCGCCGTTCAGGCCGCCGATCTCGGTGTGCATCGCGACCTTCGACACGACGTCGGGGTCGTCGCCCGCCCGCGACAGGTCCTTACGGAAGACGAGGTCGGAAAGATGCGGCAGGACGCGCGCGCCGCCGTAGCCGCGGATGCGATAGCGGCCGATCTGGGACTTGATGTAGATGTCCTCCTGCACCTTGGGATTCCAGTACTGGGACTTCCCCGAGAAGGTGAAGAAGGGGATGCTGCGCATCTGCCGCTCCGCCGTGGGATAGCGGAGCCGCTGGCCGGCATTGACGATCTTCTGGAAGGCGCCCTTGAAGGGGATCTCGTACCGGTCGAGGAACTCGAGGATGCTTTCGAGCTCCTCGGCGGGCAGGTCGATCGGTTTGGCGTCCGAGCCCAGCGACTGGACCTCGCCGGCGACATAGATGTCCCCCGCCGTCATGTCCTCGCCGACGCGTTCCCCGGAGTTGCCGAGGATGATGATGCGGCCGCCGTACATCATGTAGCCGGCCATGAAGTTGGCATTGCCGACGCAGCAGAGCGTGCCCGCCTTCATCACTTGCCCGGCGCGCGAGCCCATGTTGCCGTGGATCACCACCTCCGCGCCGCGGATGGCGACCCCGGGGATGGCGCTTGCGTTGCCGCGCACCACCACCGAGCCGCGGTACATGTTGTCCGCCAGGCCCCAGCCGACGTTGTTGTCGACGATGAAGCGCGGGCCGTCGGTGAGGCCGGCACAGAAATAGCCGGCCGAGCCACGCACGTGCACGGTGATCGGATCGGTCAGCCCGACGCCGATGTGGTGCCGGGCATCCGGGTTGACGACCTCGACGTCCTCGCCCCGAGCGCCGGCCTCGTGGATGCGTTCGTTGGCCTCCCGAACCGGAATCTCGGCTAGGTCGATCGTGACCATGTGTTGTAGGTTCCGGGCGGAGGCTCCGTCGTGTTCAACGCCTGGCCGGGGAACAGCCGGTTGAGGGAGACCTCTTCCGATGCGATGGCAATCAGCTCGTCGGTCTCGTAGAGGACCATGGGCTTGGCCGCCAGCCGGTCCTTGGCGTAGCCGATGGCGTTCTTGGTCGACACCAGGAATGAAAAGGTCCCGTCCAGATCGTCGATGGAGGACTTGAGAGCGTCATCGAATGCGACGCCTTGCGAAAGTTTGTCGGCGAGGTAGACGGCGATGAGCTCGCTGTCGTTGTCGGTGTGAAACTGGAAGCCCCTCTGCTCGAGCCTGCGACGCATCTTCCAGTAGTTGGTGATCTGACCGTTGTGGACGATGGCGACGTCGCTGAACCCGGTCGCCCAGAATGGATGGGCGGCCTCCGGCATCACTTCCGACTCGGTGGCGAGGCGCACGTGACCGAGGCCGTGCGTGCCCCGACGATTGCCAATGCCGTAGACGTCGTCCACGTCGTGGGCGCCGCCCACGTCCTTGACGATGTCCAGGCTGCTGCCGATGGAAAAGACCTTGGCGGCGTGCTCCATCGCGTAGGCGAAAGCCTGGACGTCGCCGTCGAACCGCACGAGCACGCGGTAGTTGCTGCCGATCCTCTCATCCTCGACGATCTCGGCGCCCTGCTCCGTCAGGGTCTCCTGGATGCGACCGACGGCGGCGTCCGCCTCGGCGCCTTCGCCGATAAGGAAGCGCAGCTGTAGCTGGCCCTCGATGGCGTCGCCGTACAGTGCGAAACCGGTGGAGTCAGGCCCGCGGTGCTGGCAACCGTCGAGCATGTCGATCAGCGCACGGCCGGCGCTTTGCCCTTCGCGGAGCTCTTTGAACATGATCCCGGCGATTCCGCACATGGCTGGCTCCTAGGCTGAGCGGCGACCGAACAATACTAGCCACAGCACGCCGAGCGTGCAACAGATCAGGAATAAAATTTGAACCACAGGAAAACAGCTCATTGTCCGGGCTCGCGGGAGTAGACGATGACGGAGAGGAACCGGATGGGCAGCTCAAGCAGCTCCTCGGGTCCGTGCGGCGCGTCGGCGTCGAAGAACAGGGAGTCGCCGGTCGTCATGCGATAGGTCTTGTCGGCATGGCGGTAGCCGACCACACCCTCGAGCATGTAGATGAACTCGATACCGTCGTGCTGGAACACTGGGAACACATCCGACTCCTCGCTGAGCGTGATCAGGTAGGGTTCCACGGCGATGG
>JBHICL010000593.1:0-2467 GCA_046759605.1 Alphaproteobacteria bacterium
TCCTGGCCTGCCCCTCTGAACCCGGTCCAGATTTTGAGAGAGAGTTTTGGCAGGAGCTGGGCCTGCGAAGCAGGTCCCGTCAGCGGCTTGTACGCAAACCACTGCATTTCCGTTCACCCGGAATCGGCAGGTAATCCAACGGCCCCCGATGGCTCACCCATCGATGGCCCCAGTGCCTCGAGGCCATCGTCACCGGAAAGGCTGGATCGGGCCTTTCCTCAAATCCCGTTTGGACTAACATAGAAAGCGGACCGGTCAGTGGGGCCGGGCCGGATTGGACGGGCCTTTCGCCATCCGGCCAACACTGGCGGCTGTCGTCAGCGCGTTTTTCAAGGGGAATCCAAATGGCTCGGACGGCGTTTCTCGGGCTTGGAAACATGGGGCACGGCATGGCCTCGCGGCTGATCGCCGCCGGCCACGAAGTCGCCCTTTACAACCGAACCCTCAGGAAGGCTGAGGCGCTCGCGGCCCCCGGCGTGCGCGTGGCCGATTCGCCCAGGGGGGCGGCCGAAGGGTGCGAAGCGATCTTCTCCATGGTCGGTGACGACGAGGCCTCAAAGGCCGTTTGGCTCGGCCCGAACGGCGCGCTTGCCGGTAACCCCGCGCCGGGCGCCTTCGCCATCGAATGTTCGACGATCTCTCATGATTGGACGCTCGAACTCGCCGAACGAGCGACGCAACGGGGCCTCCGCTACATCGACTGCCCGGTAACGGGACACCCCGATCAGGCGGAAGCGGGCGAACTCATCTTCCTTGTCGGGGCGTCCGGGGAGGACCTCGATGCCGCTCGTCCGCTGCTCTCCCCCCTATGCCGCGACATCATCCACTTCGGCCCCGTCGGTTCCGGCATCGCCTACAAGCTCATGGTCAATCTCATGGGGGCGATCCAGATCGCGGCGACGGCCGAGGGACTGCTGCAGGCGGAAGCGGCGGGCCTCGACCCCGGTCAGGTGGCCCGGGCGCTCGCGACCGGCGCCGCGGCAAGCCCGCAGGTGATCCGCAACAGCCGCCGGATGGCCGATGGGGACCACGACCCGAGCGGCGGCTTCGCCGCCCGGTGGCGTCTCAAGGACACGCTTTATGGCTTGAAATTCGCGCGAAAGTTCGGCGCCGGCTCCCTTCTGGGCGAGGTCGCCGCCCTGGCGTTCGAAAAGCTGGTCGAACTGGGCTACGGCGAGGCCAACGAAAGCCAAGTGATCGACGCATTGAGCCAACCCAACCCGGCGGCCGAATCGAGCCTGCTCCCTAGACAGCATCCGTGATACGCTGGCTCTCGATACACCGGGATCGGCAGACTATCCGACCGCCCCAATGGCACACCCACTCGAGTGGTTTCCGCCGGGGTACGGGACAGGGTTCGTTTCCGTATCCGGTAAAATTTAAGGAGCCAAGTTGAAACCCCCGACACGCGGATTACCGTATAACCACCAAACGCGGTCGGGCACGTCGACCGGTTTCACGCTTTCGTTGGATGCTTTGTTACCATATACTCTTTCACCTTTCGACGTCAGGCTTGGTGCAAGCGCGGCAATGTCGGTTCGGAGGTCCGATAACGTGTCGGCATTGTTCGAAGCCAACTGATCGAGGTGGGCGATATGGCGGCAACCAATGTACAAGCACCCTTGAAGGTCTACTGGCAGCCGGGCTGCTCCAGCTGCCTCAAGACAAAGGAATTCCTCCTCGCGAACGGAATGGAGTTCGAGTCCATCAATGTGCTCGAAGATGAAAGGGGCTTCCAGGAACTGGAGGCGCTGGGCGTTAGACTTGTGCCCATCGTTGCCCGCGGGAAGGACTGGGCCAACGGCGCCGTCTTCCGGGACGTCGCCAAGGTGGCCGGGTTCGAATGGGGCGGGCACGAGATGCTGGCGCCGGAGGATTTGCTGGCGCGGATCAACGGCATTCTGAGTGCGGCCCATCGTTTCACCGGGCAGATTGCGGAGGATAAACTGGACACCATGCTGCCCGGCCGTCCGCGCTCTTACCGCCAGCTCGCCTATCACATCTTCCAGATCCCCGAGGTTTTCCTGAACCTCGTGGAGCACGTCGCGCCCTATACCTATGAGGCGTTGATCAGCAACCTGCCGCCGGATCTCAAGACCAAGGACGATCTGCTGAACTACGGGGCCGGCGTGCAATCCCGGCTGAACTCCTGGTGGGAGACGGCGGGACGCGAAACCGATTTCAGCCAACCCGGCAAGGTCTATTACGGCGACGTCACCCTGCTCGAAGTGTTCGAGCGAACCGCTTGGCACTCGGGCCAGCACACACGCCAGCTTATGCTCGCGCTGGAGAAGCTCGGGATCGCACCGGCCCAACCGCTGACGGACAAGGATTTCACCGGCTTGCCCATGCCGAAGAACGTCTGGGACAACGAGACGACGTGGGATTGAGCCGAAGGCCGGCGACGGCAAGGCCGCCTAATCATTGATTTGACAGGATCTCGCTGTCTGACAATACCCGACTGAGT
>JBHICL010000594.1:0-2463 GCA_046759605.1 Alphaproteobacteria bacterium
CCGCCCGGGCGTGGCCGACGAGCACCGAGCCCCAGCCCATCGAGAAGTCGATGTACTCCTTGCCGTCGGTGTCCCACAGGCGGCAGCCCGCGCCGCGTTCGATGACCATACTGAGCTCCTCCGGCAGGTCGAACTCGCCGTTGGAGCCGGCGGGAAAGACGGCGCGCGCGCGCTCCTTCATCGACGTCATGGCTGATACGCTCCCTTGGTCAGTGACCCTTGGCCCAATCGACGACGCTGACGAGCGCCCGGCCAGCGAGCTGGCGCGCCTTGTTCTCGCAGAACATCCGGGCGGCCCAACGCCACCGCGCCCGCCCTCGACCCTGGTCTATGAACGCGCGCCTGCTCTTACTTCAGATGACTCTGCCGAACGCCGGGACTCTAGCACCCGCCGGGTTCCGCCGCCACTGAAGGGCGGAGTTCAAACGGGTAAAGATTTTTCCTCGCTGGCCCGCCGCGCGGCGGATTTTGGAGTTTCCGAATCGCCTTCGCCCCACGGGAATTCGGCGTCTCGATGGAAGCTTACAGCGGACCGGCCTGCTGCTATCATCTCTGCGCCCATCATCACTTGCATCAGCCGGCAGGCCCGTCCGGGACTGTCGGCGAGGAAACTGTCAAGAGCCAAAACCTGCAACGAGGCTTTCCGATGCCAAACGACTCGCGCTTTACGGCATCCACGCTGAGGTCGGTTGCCGCCAGGGCCATCTGGGACATCGACACAGCGTCCGTGCCCCGCTGGAAGGGCCGGCTGATCGGATTTCTCAGAATATCCTACGCGGTCGTCCGCGACCTGGCCGACGGCCAGCTCAGTCTACGGGCGATGGGCCTCGTTTACATGACGCTGCTGTCCCTGATACCGCTGCTTGCCATCAGCTTCTCGGTCTTGAAGGGCTTTGGCGTGCACCACGAGGTTGAACCGCTGCTGCTCAAATTCCTGGAGCCGTTGGGCGAGAAAGCAGTCGAGATCAGCTCCCGCGTCATAGGGTTCGTCGAGAACGTCGAGGCGGGGCTTCTCGGCTTCGTCGGCCTTGGGCTGCTGGTCTACACCGTCGTCTCGTTGATGCAGAAGATCGAGCGGGCATTCAATTACACCTGGCACATCACCCGGCACAGGTCCTTTGCCCAGCGCTTCAGCGATTACTTGAGCGTGCTCGTCATTGGTCCCGTGCTGGTCTTCGCTTCTCTGGGCATCACCGCTTCGGTGATGAGCACCTCGGTGGTGGAGAGTCTGACCGGCATACAGCCGATTGGCGCCCTCGTTAAACTGGCGGGCAGGCTGCTGCCCTACCTCCTGATCATCGGCGCCTTCACGTTCGTCTTTGTCTTTATGCCGAACACCAAGGTGCGCCTTCGCTCCGCCCTCACCGGGGCGATTGTGGCCGGCTTCCTGTGGGAGACCGCGGGTTGGGCGTTCGCCTCCTTTATCGTGACCTCGACGAAGTACGTGGCCATCTATTCCGCCTTCGCCACGCTCATCATGTTCCTGATCTGGCTTTACCTCAGCTGGCTGATCTTGCTGGTCGGGGCGAGCATCGCGTTCTATCACCAGCACCCCGAGTACCTGACCGCCCGGCGGACGGAGATGCGGCTGAGCAACCGGGTGAAAGAGAAGCTGGCCTTGCTGGTGACGTTCCTAATCGGGGATCACTATCACCGCAGCCTTCCGGCCTGGACCGTGCAGGGCCTCGCCCGGCGCCTCGGCGTGCCCATGGAAGGCGCGGAATCGGTGCTCGCAGCCCTGGAGCGGCGCGGCCTGCTCAGGCAAACCAATGACGAGCCGCCGACCTACCTTCCCGCCCGGCCGCTCGAGACCATTGCGGTGAAGGACGTGCTCGACGCGGTTCGCGCGGCCGACGAACAAGCCCACCTCAACCTCCAGCGGCTGCCGGCCGAGCCCGCCGTCGAGCAACTGTTGGAGCATCTCGACCGGGCCGCGACCAAGGCGCTTCGCGGGCGCACCCTCAAGGAGCTGGCATCGTCCGAATCGGAGATCCCGACGGCTTGAACAATAAGCTACGCGAGCGCCTCCACGGTGATGGGGTCGCCGTCCCGCGCCGCCTTCAGCTGCTTGACGTCGCCGAGCACGCGGCCCCAGATGTTGGTCCTGGCGGCGAGCCGGATCTCGTCACCGCGCGAGATCGGGGTGCGGCCGAAGCCGATGGCGATGGAGTCCCCCTCGACCCAGAAGGCGAGCTCGCCCAACTCGATAACGTCCTTCGCGTCCGCCTCCCGCTCCACCTGGACCGGCGCCGAGAAGTAGACCTCCTCGCCCCAGGTGCTGGCGCTCGAGGTGAACGGCAGGGCGTCGTAAACCGCGTCCGCCGTCGGCGTTTCGAACAGCTCGGCCGTGAGCTCGACGGATCCGATGGTCATCTTGATGCGGCGCATGGTGCCTCCCCGGTCGGTGTTGCGTTAATCCAATCAGCTTCTTCCGTAATCGAACCTCAGCTGTCAAGCCCGGTT
>JBHICL010000595.1:0-2463 GCA_046759605.1 Alphaproteobacteria bacterium
GATCGCGCCGGGTAAAGAGCGTGTGCGGTGTGACCGCGGTCACACCTCGGGACACACCGCACCGCCCACCATGGACAACGTCAGTCGTGGCGCCGCCACGGAAGGAGGCTGAACCACAGGCAAGACAACACGAGCCGGTATTGGAGGCAGTCATGTGGGTCAAAGGGAAGTGCATTGCAGCCGCGCTGATCATCGGCGCCCTCGCCGCCGGCAGCCAGGCCGCGGCGGATACGCCCGGCGGTCTCCGCTCGTTCGAAGCCGCGGCGCTGGTGATCGACGACCTGATCGGCACCCTCAAGGTCGAGGTCGTCGAAAGCGGCCCGATGACAGTGCTGCTCGAAGGGCCGGACGCGAAAGTTCGAGACATCGCCGTGCGCGTCGAGGGCGACGCGCTGGTCATAAAACGTGGGATGGGGCCCACGGGAACGGGACCGTTCCGAGCCGAGGACTATGCGGTGGTCACGGTCGAGGTGCCCGCGAACACACCGCTCACCATCGACGACATGGACGGCATCGCCATCATCGGAGACCTCGACGCCCCGGTAACCATCTACGTCGCCTCGCTCGACATCACACTCGGCAACGTGCGCTCGGCCATGATCGACCGCTTCGGAAGCGGCAACGTCACCATTGGCGACGTGGCCGGGGAAGTCAGCGCGAAACTGAGCGGCAGCGGCGACATTGTCGTCGGCTCGGCCGAAACCGCGCGAATCGAGAAACGCGGCAGCGGCAACGTTGTCCTAGGTCCGGTGAGAGGGAGTCTCGTCGCCGAGATGCGGGGAAGCGGCGATGTCGTCGTCGAATCGGCCGGCACCGTCGACCTCACGAAACGTGGCAGCGGCGACGTCGATCTGGGCAGAATCGCCGGCGCCTTGAGCTACAGAAGCGCCGGCATCGGCGATGTCGACATTGCATCGGTCGATGGCCCCGTTGCGGTCTCAACCACCAGTAGCGGCAAGATCCACATTCATTCGGGAACGGCACGACCGCTCGAGGTGGAGATCGCCGAGTACGGAGACTTCACGCTGGACGGGAACGCGGTCGACCCAAAGCTCACGGTGAGCGGCGCAAGCATCATAAAACTCCAGTCCTACACCGGAGAGTTCGAGGCGACAGGTAGCGGCGACATCCGTGTCGGTGGACACCGTGTCTATCCGCTGTAGCTGTTCGACGCCCTCGAGCGCGCCACCGCGGAACAAGGAGATGCCCAATGGCACATAGGCTTTTCTTCGCTGTCGTGGCGGTGGTCCTGACGGCCGCGGCGGTACACAACCTCGCCGCCCAGGAAGAAGCAGCGCTGAGCACGGAGCCGCCTTTCGGCAGCGACGTCGACGTCACCTATGCGATGAAGCTATGGGAAGAGATGCGTGCGGCGCGACTCGTGGGTCCCGAGTCGATCGAGGCGCGGCCTTACGAGGGATCCGAGCCCCACGGCGCGATCCTCGTGACGCTTCAGACCGAAATGGAAATGGCCGGCAACCGTGGACCGGTAATCGTCAAGAAGAACTATATGGGCGAAGGCGTTTCCGTTCAGTCCGTCTCGGACAACCCGCACTTGAACCTCGCCGCCATCACGGTCATGTACCGCCGCGAGGCGGGCTACGATCCCGACAACCAGGACTGGTTCTGGGTCAAGTACGGGGCGGACGGGTCGGTTCTCACCAATCCACGCGGTGTGCGTTTGGCCGGTCGTGTCGCCAAGAATCCCGAGGACGCTTGCATCGCGTGCCACCGCTTCGCCCCCGGCGAGGATTATGTCTTCCTGCACGACCAGTACGCGGCGTCAACGCGACTGGCGGCGCTCATCGAGGAAGTCCCCATCGCACGGGCCGTGGGCGGACTGGCCCCGATCGCCGAACAGCCCAACCCCGCCGCGCTCGTGCCGGGACTCGCCGTGACCTATTACTACAACATCTTCAATTTCGTGGACGAGATCCCGGAATTGGCAAGGTTCCAGGCCGGCGAGGCCGGAGATCCGATACTCGCGCTCGACTACAACGTGGGATCCGGGAGAGTCCTGACCAGCCGGCAGCAGGATGGCGTGGGCGCGATGATCCGCGGTCTCATAAATTTCCCCGAGGCCGGCACCTATCACCTCGCCATGCAGTCCAACGACGGCGTCGAGCTCTCGATCGGCGGCCACGTTATCGTTTCGGACCCGAACGTGCACGCCGACCGGTTCTCGGAGCTGATCCCGGTGGAGATCGCGGAGCCGGGCTGGTATCCGCTGGATCTTCTGTACTTCGAGAAACGCAACACCTCCACCCTCGAGCTTTATTGGAGCACGCCGAGCGAGGATGAAGCGCTCGAGTTCGTGCCCGCGGAGGCGTTTGCTCATCTGCCCACGTAGGTATCGCTGATTGTGTGACAAGCCGACGTCGGCGCCGGAAACCTGGCGTCAGGAAGACCGCGGACCGTGCGTGTGAAACACTAAGCCCAACAACGAGCCGGGGCCGGAGCTAG
>JBHICL010000596.1:0-2463 GCA_046759605.1 Alphaproteobacteria bacterium
GCCTGGGCTAATGTTGGCCCAACTTTCGGGCCGACTCGGCGAGTGGAGGCCACAGCATGAAGTGTCTCCAGCAAAGCTTTCTGATCCCCATCTCGAGTTTCGCCGAAGGCCGGTACGTAGCGATCCCGGGATCATGAAGCGGTGCCGAGCATTGTGAGGGAGCAGCAGTTGACGACGCTCATCACAGGAGGGACAGGATTGATCGGCGCCTGCCTGGCAGCAAAACTCCTCGCCCGGGGCGGGCGCGTGGTGCTCTTCGACCTGGCGCCGGCCGAGTGGCGGATCACGCACCTTATGGAGCACGGAGGGGACCGACTCTCGGTAGTCCGCGGCGATGTGGTCTCGTTGGTGGACCTGCTGGATGCCTTTCACGCCCATCACGTTACCGCCGTTGTGCATCTGGCCTACGTCCTGGGTTTCGAAAGTAACGCTTATCCCGAGCTAGCGACCCGGGTGAATCTCCTGGGCACGTTGAACGTGCTCGAGGCCGCGCGGCACGGAGGGGTGAAGCGTGTGATCCTAGCCAGCTCAATTGCCGTTTACGGCTCGGATGACGACTACCGCCCGGAGGAGCTTCCGCTCACAGAGGAGGCGCCCCTCTATGTTGCAAGAGGCCTGCCGGTGTATGGTGCTGGCAAGGTTTACCTCGAGCAACTGGGCCGGCACTACGCGAGCCGGTACGGATTCACTGTGGCTGGTCTCCGTCCCAGCATTGTCTACGGCTGGGGGCGCCGGAGTGGCGCCAGTAGTTTCGCGGGCGAACTAGCGGATCGCGCTGCGATGGGTGAGCCCGCAACCGTAGGGTTCGGTGATGCTCGGATCAGTCTGGTGTACGTCGACGACGTGGCCGAGCAGTTCGTAGCCTTGCTGGAGGCCGACCCCAGCCGCTTCGCGCGGCACCGCTTCTTTAATACGGGTGGTGACAGGTGCACCGTGCGCGAGCTGGCAGAGACCGTGCGGCGACTGCTGCCGGGCGCGCGGATCGAGGTGCGCTCGGCGGGCGAGCAGAATCTCGGAGGCCTTGCCACTAGCCTCTCAGACCGCGGGCTGGAAGAGGAGATTGGGATTCGTCGGAAGTTCACGCCTATTGAAGTTGGTCTCCGGGCCCAGATCGATGTAGCACGAGCGCGCGCACTGAACCTGAGCCCATCGCCTGGCGCCACTCTTGACCGCTTCCGAGATCCCCCAGGCCGTTGAGAGCCCGGCATCTCCTCGAGCGGGACGCACTCCTCGAAGATCCAGCAGCCCTCCTGTGGCGGCGGGCGCGCGAGGATTCGGCTGGGCGCGGGCTGACAGGAGTCAGGCTGGATGCTGGAAGCGTTCACCTGCACAGGATGGCGTGAAAGGGCGGAAAGGGCCGCGGGAGGATGACTGCCATGAAGCTGGAGCGAGATGTTCTCGAGGCACTGTATACGACGATGGTCCGCATCCGGCGCTTCGACGAGAGGACCGGCGAGCTGTTCAGCGCAGGTCTGGTCAAGGGAACGGCCCATAGCTATGTCGGCATGGAGGCCGTGGCGACGGGTGTGTGCGCGAATCTGCGCGGAGTCGACTATATCGTCGGCAACCACCGCGGCCATGGCCACTGCATCGCCAAAGGGGCGCGGATGGATCGCATGATGGGTGAGCTGATGGGACGCGACACTGGTTACTGTCGCGGGCTCGGGGGCTCGATGCACATTGCAGCGCTCGATCTCAACATCCTCGGCTGTAACGGGATCGTCGGCGGGGGCATACCCATCGGGACGGGAGCGGCGCTCTCAGCGAAGCTCCGCGGGACCGATCAAGTGGTCGTCACCTTCTTTGGCGACGGCGCGGCCAACCAGGGCGTCTTCCATGAAGCGCTGAACCTGGCGGCGATCTGGAAGCTCCCGATTATATTCCTGTGTGAGAACAATCAGTATGCGCTCTCGACATCGCTCAAACGAACCACAGCAGGCGAGGATATCTCGGCGCGGGCGGCTGGCTACGGCATTCCGGGGCTGAGAGTTGATGGCAATGATGTCCTCGCAGTGTACGAGGCTGCGCGCACGGCGGTGGATCGGGCCCGGACCGGGCAGGGGCCAACGCTCATCGAGGCTGTGACCTATCGCTGGGGTGAGCACAGCATGCGGGCGCCCCTTGCCGAGTATCGAACGAAAGCGGAGGAGAAGGAGTGGATAGACCACGACCCGATCGCCCGCTTCAAGAACAATCTGGTTGAAGAACGTATCCTCGCACCGACCCGCATCAAGGACATACATGAGGCCGTCGAGGTCGAGCTTGACTCGGCGGTGCGAACTGGCATGGAGAGTCCTGAGCCGACGGCTGATGTTTTGAGAACTGCCGTTTACGCCCCTCACGGGAACTATCCGGAACCGCCCCAGGAGGTAGGGAGAGAGCTCACATTCGCCCAAGCGCTAAATGAAGCGCTCCGACAGGAGATGGAGCGTGATGCGAACGTCTTCGTCATGGGCGAAGACG
>JBHICL010000597.1:0-2458 GCA_046759605.1 Alphaproteobacteria bacterium
TGGTCTGCACACGCGACGATGCTCGCGAGAGACGGGCGCGCGAGATTCTGACGAGGCACGCCGCCCACCACGTACACATCAGCGAGCTGGCCGCGGCTTGAGGCGGCTTGCGGGACGCTCGCGTTCCTGGGGCATTCCGGCTAGTGTCACGGTCCCGAACCCCGCTCATATTCGCGGGCGGGTCCGTTCGAATCCGCGCGCGCGGTGGATGGACCCGGCCGAGGTCTCAAGGGACAGATCGACATGGACACTCGGCACGAAGCCAAGACCACGACCCGGCGCATGGAGCTCAGGGCGGCCTTGTTCGATCTGGACGGCGTCGTCGCCAAGACCGCCCAAGTGCACGCGGCGGCGTGGAAAAAAGTTTTCGACAGGTTCTTGAAACGCAGGGCCAGGCGGCTGGGAACCGCATTCCAGGCATTCGACCCGAAGCGCGATTACTTCGCGCTGGTGGACGGCCGGCCCCGTCCCGCCGGGATCAGAAGTTTCCTCGAGGCGAGGGGCATCGAGCTGCCCGAGGGCAAGTCCGGGGATGGGCTGGACGCCGATTCGATAAGCGGGCTCGGAAAAGCCAAGGACGTGGCGTTTCACGAGGTCCTTGCTCGGCGTGGCGTCGAGGCCGATCCGGCGACCGTCGCGCTCGTCGAGGCGCTCAAGGACCAGCGGTTCAAGGTCGCCGTGGCGTCGCCCAGTCGCAACTGCAGCGAAGTCCTGCGGGCGGTCGGGCTCGAAGATCTGTTCGACGCCCAGGCCGACGGCAATACCCTGGTCGAGCTCAATCTGCACGGAAAGCCGGAGCCCGATCTCCTGATCGAAGCGACGAAGCGGCTGGGCGTGACACCCGCCGAGACCGTTCTTTTCGAGCACGCGATTTCTGGCGTCCAGGCCGGCCGCGCAGGCGGTTTCGGCCTGGTGGTGGGCGTCGCGCGCGACGGCGAGGCCAGGGCCCTGCGCGAGCATGGCGCGGATCTTGCGGTCGCCGACATGGCCGAAGCCACGGTGCCGGCTCTGGTCGAGTGGTTCGCGAGCCAGCAGGCGATCCCGTCTCTCCGCGTCGGCTGGGCCTCGTTCGCGAGCCGTCTGAACGGCCGCCGTCCGGCGGTGTGCCTCGATTACGACGGGACACTCACGCCCATCGCCGATTCGCCGGAGCTCGCGGTGCTCTCGGATCCCATGCGCGAGCGCGTGGCGCGGCTCGCGGGCCTCTGCCCGGTGGCCATCATCTCGGGGCGGGACCGGGCCGATGTCGAAGCCCGTGTGGGCATCGACGGGCTCGTATACGCCGGCAGCCATGGCTTCGACATTGCCGGAGGCGGGATCGAGCACGTGCCGGAAATCCTGGGCAGCGGCATTCCAGAGCTCATGGAGACGGTTGGCGCGGCGCTCGCCGGCCAGCTCGCCGGAATCCCGGGGGCGCTTGTCGAGGTGAAGCGGTATGGCATCTCGGCGCACTATCGGCTCGTGACCCCGGACCGTGTGATGGACATCAAGGAAGCCGTCGAGGAGGCGATTGCCGGGGAGCCGCGCCTCAAATGCACGCCAGGCAAGAAGGTGTTCGAGATCCGGCCCAATGTGGCATGGGACAAGGGCCAAGCGCTTCTTTGGCTGCTCAAGGCCCTTCACCTGGACGCGGACGATGTGCTCCCGATCTACATCGGCGACGACACGACCGATGAGGACGCGTTCCGCGCGGTGCGTGGCATGGGCATCGCCATCCTCGAGTCCGAACGGCCACGGCGCTCCGACGCCGGCTACCGTCTGGCCGGACCGGACGAGGTCGGCTGGTTCCTGGATCAGCTCGCAGATCTCCTGGAAGAGTGATGAGCACAGGGTCCACGGGCGACTGGGTCCTGAGCTACGACGACTTCCAGCCCGACCAGGAAGGGCTGCGCGAGGCGCTGTGCGCGCTCGGAAACGGCTTCTTCGCCACCCGCGGCGCGGCCGAGGAGGCACATGCGGACGACGCGCACTATCCCGGCACCTACATCGCCGGCGTCTGCAATCGACTGGAAACGGCGATCGCCGGCAGGACGGTAACCAACGAGGACCTGGTCAACTGCCCCAATTGGCTGCCGATGACCTTTCGCATCGACGACGAGGACCGCTGGTTCAACCTGCGCGCGGTCGAGATCCTGGACTACCGCCAGGAGCTGGACATGCGGAAGGGCGTGCTCGTCCGGCGCGTCGTGTTCTCCGACGCGCCGGGCCGCCGTTTCCACCTCACCTCGGCGCGCCTGGTCCATCGCGAGCAACCCCACCTCGCGGCGATCAGGCTGTCGATCACACCCGAGGACTGGTCCGGCCGGATCACCGTCCGCTCAGGTCTCGATGGCACGATCATCAACTCTGGAGTCGCTCGTTACCGGGAGCTCAACGGCACCCACCTGGAGCTCATCGACACGAGCGAGCCGGCGCCGGACACCGTGGTCGTGCGGGTGAGGACCAGCCAGTCGCGGAT
>JBHICL010000598.1:0-2454 GCA_046759605.1 Alphaproteobacteria bacterium
ATCGAGATGTTCTGGATGAGGTGACTGTCCTTGCGCAGCTCGTCGCCGAGGCCCCAGCGCTTCGCCAGCGCGAGGGTGCGATCGTATTCCTGCTGCGTGTATTTCTCGAACACGAGAACCTCGCCGAGACCGAAGCCGGCGTAGTCGTAGCTGTCCTCCCTGAGATGGGACGGCACGTTGTTTTCCCACAAATGCATGTAGCGCTCGGGCGCCGTGAACAGGGCGTCGTTGGCCCTCTGCATGACCCGGAAATAGGCCTCCAGGATCTCCGGCGATATCGTGGGCGAGACCCAGAACAGGGTCTTGAACTCGCCGCTTGCGATCTTGCTGAGGCCCTTCTGCTCGGCCATCGGGATCTCGGGGTCCAGGAGGTTGGCCGCCTCGATTTCCCCGTTCAGAAGCGCCTCGAAACGCCGTCCCGGGCCACCGATGTTCTCGGGCCGGATGTGCTCCTGCGGCAGCACCTTCTCCATGAGCTCGAGAAAGGAGAAATGACTGCCGGCCATGAGTCCGATACCCACGGGCACGTCGCGAAGTTGCCCCAACCGAGTGATATCCGAGTCCGGAGCGACGAAGATCCCGTAGCGCGTGAGGCCGTGGAGGTCCGGCACGAACTTGCCCATGCCGGCGCCCGCGTTCATGGGCACCGCCCAGTGGCACGCCGTGCTGCAAACCTCCTGCCGTTCCAGATACGGCTGGTCTTGCGGTCTCTCAAAATAGTCGTCCGCGCCATGGGAGGATATGTCGTGCATGTGCTCGGCCATCAGATGCGGGTCGAGCCCCTCCTGCTCGTAGTAGCCCTCGATGAGAGCGATCCACTCGTGCAGCCGCATGAAATGTGGCACCACGTTGATGGGTGTCAGCGAGCGCGCCATGACCACCTCCGTTTCAGCATCACGCGCGTCCCGAAAAGGTTATGGATCGACGCGCCTCGATGTCAACGAACGCCGACGGAGCCGGGGTCTAGAACCCGAGGATCGAGAACAGCACCGAGAACAGGGCGTCGATGACGATGACCAGGAAAATCGCCTCCACCACCGCCTTGGTGGTCAGGCGCCCGACGGACTCCGCGCCCCCGGATACCCTCAGCCCTTCGTAACAGCCGATCAGACCGATGACGAAGGCAAAGACCGGCGCCTTGACGATCCCCACCCAGAACGCGTTGATCGGCACCGCCGCCTGGACCTGCCTTGCATACTGGAACAACGAGATGTCCAGCACGACCATGGCCATGATGGCGCCGCCGACGAGCCCCATGATGTCGGCGAAGAAGGTCAGCAGCGGAAGCGTCAGCAGGAGCGCGAGGATGCGGGGAATCACCAGGATCTCCAGCGGGTCGAGCCCGATGGTGTGCATCGCGTCCACCTCTTCGTTGAGCCGCATCATGCCGATCTGAGCGGTGAAGGCGCTGCCGGAGCGGCCCGCAAGGATGATCGCGGTCAGCAGCACGCCCATTTCCCTGAGCACGCCGACACCGACCAGGTTGACGGTAAAGATCTCCGCGCCGAACCGGGCCAGCTGGTCGGCGCCCTGATAGGCCAGCACCACGCCGATCAGGAAGGATATGAGACCGACGATCGGAATCGCGTCGAGCCCCACCTGCTCCATGTGGCGCACCAGCGAGACGAACCGCACCCGGTGGGGATGGACCAGCGTACGCACCAGCGCGACGACGACGGCGCCCAGGAAATTCAGCCCGTCCAGACAGTCGCCGAGCACCGATACGGTCGAATAGCCGAGGCGGTTCACGAGGCTCACGAAGGCGTTCACGGGCGGCGGAGGCGCCGGGCAGGGCGCGTCGTGCCTGGCGACCGTGTCGATGAGCGCCGTGTGCCGGGGTCCCGCGCCCCTGAGCTCGACCTCGACGCCGCGTCTCCTGAGCCACCTGGCAGTGCGGTAAACGAGCCAGGCCCCCGCCGTATCCAGCGTCTCCACGGCGCTCAGATCGATGACGGCGGCGTCGCTGTCGCCGGGATCGGCGGTGCGCAACTGGGCATCCACGCCGGCGACCCCGACCGTCTCCCAGCGACCGCCGAGCGACAGTATCCATCGCCCGTCCTCGCGACGGGTCCTGACCCAACCTCCGCCGTCCGGTATTACCGCGTCGTCGACTGCCATGACATCCTCGCTTATGGGGCATCCCCTTGTAATGACACGCCTTTCGCCGGTGAAAGGCAACCGTGCGCAAAGTTCTTGCTGGCCCCGGCACGAATCGAAGCGGTGGACTCCGCCCTATCCGCCTTGCGACAGGCTGTTCGCGAGAACACAGAGGATCTCGAACATCATGGTTGCCGCCACGAGAGCTGTGTTGCCGGAGGGGTCGAACGGGGGTGCGACCTCGACCACGTCACCGCCGACCACGTTCAGGCCCTGGAGGCCACGGATCACGCGCTGCGCCTCGTGAGTCGTAAGCCCACCCACCTCGGGCGTTCCGGTCCCCGGGGCATAGACCGG
>JBHICL010000599.1:0-2452 GCA_046759605.1 Alphaproteobacteria bacterium
GGGGTCTCGGACCGAATCAGGACTGTGCGCCCGCGGCGGGTCGTCACACTCGGGTTGGCCAGGTGGGTCCCGCGGTAGACCGTGGGAAGCCAGCGGAGCAGCTCGATCCTTCCCAGGTTCCCGAGGACGACCAGATCGAGGCAGCCATCGGCAGGATCCGCGTCGGGAGCGATCTTCATGCCTCCACCGTAGTAGGCCCCGTTGGCCACCACGGCGGCGGTCATCGGGCCTGACCAGAGCAGCTCCTCGTCTAGATGGATGCCGGCAGGCGCCGGATGGTGGTCCCGGAGGGCTCCGAGCACTGCGAGGAGGTACGGCACGGTGCCAGAGCCACCCCGCGCCTGGGCGCGCTCGGCGACCACCGCGTCGAATCCGGCGCCCGCGGCGTTGATGAAATAGCGCGGCCGCTCCCCTTCCCATTCGGCCACTCCAAGATCGATCAGGACGTCCTCGCCCTCCACGATCCGGCGAGCTGCCACGGCGGGATCGGCTGCCACCCGCAGGTTGCGGCCGACATCTCGGCCACGGCCGGTCCCGATCACCGCCAGCGAGCCCGTCGGCCACGTGCCGGCATCGAGCACGCCATTGATGACCTCGTTGACGGTACCGTCGCCGCCCACCACCACCAGCAGCGGCCACCGATCGGCGACAGCCTGCCGGGCCATGTTCGTCGCAACGCCCCTGCCCGTGGTCTCGCCGAACTCAAAATCGAGACCGACGCGGAAGAGCCGATCACGGATGGAGCGCCGCCACAGCCGCTCTGTCCGTCCACCGCCCGCGGCTGGATTGACCACGACAAAGGCGCGCTTACTCGGCGTGCCCATGTTCACTCCCGCGGGAGTCCTTATACCCTCACCCCATCCTCTCCCTAAGTTCAGGACTCCTGACATGGGCGTAAGAATCTATGCAACGCCGGGCGCCTGATAGACGAGCGTCAGGTCCGTACCGGGATAGCGGACCTCGAGCGCGTTGAGCATCTCACAGAGCTTGGCCAGGGCTTCGTTGCTTCGAGGATTCGCGAGTGAATGCAGGCGGACCAGCAGCCGATGATCTTCAGGTTGAGGGAGGATATCGGCGTTCGTCAGCAGCATCTCGCGGATGAGGGTGCGTCCGTCGTCCTCGGTCCTCACGTAGTGGGGGGGCAGACATCGCACGAGGGCGGTCTCTGCGCGGTAGGCGACCATCTTGATAGTATCAGTGAGGTGCTTGGCCTCGGGCGCGAGCTTGATAATCTCGGCCTCGTCGAGCACCGCCTTGACCGGCACACGCTTGGGCAATGCCGCCAGGCGCGCCTGCAGCGTGCGGCACGTCGCCTCGAGCGCGGTGATCCGTTGGCTCAGCCCGGCCTGGGCGATCTTGAAGCCGCGCATCGTCGGCCGCTGCGCCTCCGGGTTCGTCCGCGCCTGCTGGCCATATGCTTGCTCGAGCTCTTTGAGGGCCGTGCGGCTCGTGGTCAAGGCCTTGGCGACCGCCTTCCGCTCGGGGTTCGGGATCGTCCGCTCGGGATCCGCCGGCTCCACGGCATAGGTCACCAGCGCATCCAGGGCGAACTGCTGCCGCATGTAGCGGAAGAAGTTTTCCTGGGTCCACCGCTCGAACATGCGCGAGGCCACGACCTCGATCGGCCAATCGTCGCGGGTCGTCACGAGCGCCGTCTGATGGCCGTTCGCGCACAGCCGGCGCACCTCACGCATCCGGAAGCCCGGGAGCAGTTCGGTCGATCGCTCCGCCAACTCGTAACTCACTCGCCGTCCCTGCACGACCCCGGTCACCGTCCGAAAGGCTCGCACCGGCCACGCCGCGTACGCGCCTTTGCGATAGGTGAGCACGTCGAAGCCCTGGACGGAGAGCTCGCGGAAGAATTTCGGGCTCCAGCCCTCGCGATCGAAGACCACAGTGACCCGCCGCTCGCCGACCAGCCGCCGGATCTCAGGCAGGAGCTCCCGGCGCAACATCGCGATCAGATCATCATTGGCGGGGGCGGTCACCACAAACAATGGCAGGGCGTCCTGCTGGTTCACCCAGATATCGGTCGTGGCCGGCAGGCACAAGCGCCGCCGGGCGCTCCAGGCTTCGGGCAGCGTGTGCGCGGTCCCGTGATAGGGCCGCACGTGGCCATCGACGTAGAGGAGCCCCACGGCCTCAGCATGCTCGCGGACCCAGCGCTCCGCGAGCCGCTGGCTGAACTGCGTGGCCTGCCGCCGCGCGGCCAACTCCCAGAGCTTGCGCCGCAGGGTTTTCACCTCGGGCGCCCGATCGAGCCCCAGCAGCACGCCGAGTTCTCCCGGCGGATGCCCCTGCAGTTGCTCCGGGGTGCGAATCCGCAGCAACGCCATGAAGGCCAAGATCAACAGCGTCGCCCGCAAGCCATAGAAGGCCTTCTGCAGCGCGCCGTACGTCTGCTCGCCCGCCTCCAGCACCCCGAGCGTCAGGAGCGCCGGCAGCGCCAGCA
>JBHICL010000600.1:0-2451 GCA_046759605.1 Alphaproteobacteria bacterium
GGCGCCCAGGGAGACACCGAGCTTCTCGAACGTGGCGCGGTCGATGTTCGTCCAAACGTTGCCGAACTGAACGTCGAGGACCGGAATGCTCCCGGCCACCGAGGTGCCCTGGAACTCGGGCTTCTGAAAAGCGATGGTAACGATCTCGGACTCCAGCTCCGGCCCCACATCGTCGAAGTCGATCACGCCCGCGGCAAGGCGGGCCGCCGTGAAGGAGTAGATGTCGCGTCCGTGGAAGGTGAAGGACTGCTCGGACCCCGGAAGCCGGTTCGTCTCCTCGTCGATCTCCCTCACCCCGTCGATACCCAGGGACTCCGCGACCAGGGTCAAGGTGCCGTTGTCCGGCGTGACGATGAAGTGGCCGGTTCCGGTCTTCAGCACGACGGATCGCCGGTCGGTGCCGACACCGGGATCGATGACCGAGACGAAGACCGTTCCCTCGGGCCAGTACGGTACCGTCGTGTTGAGCCGGTAGGCGCCCTCCCAGATGTCGAACGCGGGAATCTCATGGGTCAGGTCTTCGAGTCTGAGCGTCGGATCGACCGCGATGGCGACGCCCTTCATCGCGGAAACCGCGCCATCCTTGAGACCGAAATCGGTCTGGTAGACGATGATCCCGTTGGTCTCGTCAGCCGCCGCGGTGGTCGCGGCGATGCCGAGAGACACGCCTGCCCATAAGAAGGTCGCCAAGAGGACCGTCAAGAAAGATCTGCGCCAGGCCATATTCATCCTCCCTGTTCGTGCGTTTGCGCCTCGAACGACGCCAGCTCGACCGGAGTGCCCAATCGCAGGGAGTCGTGCACCTCGGCACCGCGGTCGGTGTGCTTGATGCGCTCTTCGATCTCCGCCGCGGGCTCCTTCGTCTCGCCGCCGAGCGTCGTACGCCTGCACGACAATACTATACCACGGGTCGTTGGCGGCTGCGCCGTGTGGCAGCTAAAGTTCCCAGGAAGGCGTAGGCAGCTCGATACTCTGGGGCGGTCACATGGTGGCACTGCGGGCATGGCAGCGGATGCTGAGCGGCCGGCGGCTGGATCTGCTCGATCCGTCGCCCCTGGACATAGAGATCGAGGATATCGCGCACGGGCTATCCCGCCAGGCCAGATGGAACGGCCAGACCTCGGGGGAGTGGGCTTTTTCGGTGGCGCAGCACTGTCTCCTGGTCGAGGATATCGTTGGACGGCTGCGATCGACCGCACCGGCCCGGTGGCGGCTGGCGGCGCTTCTGCACGATGCGCCCGAGTACGTGATCGGCGACCTGATCACGCCGTTCAAGGCGGCGGTCGGCATCGACTACCGCGCTTTCGAGGTCCGGCTGCTGGGCGCCGTTCACGTGCGCTTCGGATTGCCGGCAACCTTGCCGAAAGGCGCCTCGGCGCTGATAAAGCGCGCCGACCGTATCGCGGCATACGTGGAGGCGGTGGAGCTCGCCGGTTTTGCCCTCGAGGAGGCCCACAGGATCTTCGGTCGGCCCCGCGCCTTCGATGCCATCGGGATCGTTCCTTTGCCCCCCGACGAGGCCAAATCGCAATATCTTGAGCGGTTCGCGGCGCTGACTGGGGTATAAAGGTCGTGTCCCGACCGGTCTGTTGTTACGGTATCTCACAAGCGAGGTCGACCGGTGGAAGAGCAAAAAGACTGGGAGTTTCCGGAAGCCGCGCAGCCGAACGAGGACGAGGTCGCCTTCGAGCTCGATCGGTCGCTGTCGTCGCTTCTGCTGTTGCGGTCGAAAATCGCCGAAGATGGCTTTACGGCGTCGATCCTCGGTACCGAGCGCGCCGGGAACGGCGTTGTCATCGGCGAGGACGGGCTGGTCCTGACCATAGGCTATCTCATCGTCGAGGCCGAGGAGATCTGGCTTACCGCCAACGATGGCAGCACCGTACCCGCGCATCTGGTCGGCTATGACCAGGGGACCGGTTTTGGCCTGGTCCAGGCTCTCGGCCGGTTAGGCGTGCCGGCCATGGCGCTCGGCACCTCCGAGAGCTCCACCTTGGGCGACGACGTGATCGTTGCCGGCCATGGCGGGCGGCGGCATGCGCTGATGGCGCGGGTGGTGTCGAAGCAGGAGTTTGCCGGCTATTGGGAGTACGTTCTCGACGAGGCGATTTTCACGGCCCCGGCGCATCCCAACTGGGGCGGCGCCGCGCTCATCGGTCTCGACGGAAAGCTCCAGGGCATCGGTTCGCTGTTTCTTCAGCAGATGATCGGCGGAAGCTCGCCGGTGAACGGGAACATGATCGTGCCGATCGATCTGCTGTTGCCGATCCTCGACGATCTCGTGATGTATGGCCGGGTCAACGCGGCGCCGCGTCCCTGGCTGGGTGTGTTTGCGGCGGAGGAAGACGGAAAGATCGCGGTCGTTGGCCTGGCGTCGGGTGGACCGGCCCAGCAGGCCGGCCTGCGCATGGGCGACGTGGTTCTCCAGGTGGCCGGCCGGCCTTGCGAGGA
>JBHICL010000601.1:0-2447 GCA_046759605.1 Alphaproteobacteria bacterium
CCCCGGTTCGCCCCGGGGCTTTTTTTGTGCCCAAACCAGGAGGTGAAACCATGGGCAAGTTCAACAAGGCGACGGCCGCGGTCGTCGCGGGTGCGCTGGTCGCCGTGGCTGGCGCGTTCTTGGACCTGGAACCGGAGCTGCGCTCGGCCCTTCAGGTCGTCGTCACCAGCGCGCTTGTGTGGCTGGTGCCGAACATCGCCGGCGAGGGATGAACCTCCCGGCCCTCATCCTCGGGCTTCTGAACCGCGTAGTCTCATGGGTGCCCGCAATCGCGAGCTATCTCATAGGGCGGCGGGCCGTCCGGGCCGAACAGATGGAGGAGAGCCTTGAGGCTCACGAAACCCGCCTCGCGGTGGAAGAGGACAATCGCCGCGACAACCCTGCTACTCGCCGCGAGCGCCTGCGCCGGTGGAGCCGCGAGCCCTGACGGCTGCGCCGGCTGGAAACCGATCCGGCCCACGCCGACGGATATCGGGGCGATCAGCCAGGCCCTCGCCGACCAGATCCTCGACCACAACGAGTTCGGGGCTCGGCAATGCGGGTGGGGTGCTTAGGCACCGCGAGACTCAAGCTCTCAGCCTCCAGCCGTAATCGTGGGATCAGCGAATTGCCGGCGGCACCGATCAGCCTTCTCTTCTTGCGATATTGTCATGTCGTGGGCCGCTCGCCAGCGACGCGACGAGCGCTCGCGTGGGTGAGATCCGCTGGGCCGTCCTGGCCCCGTGAGGTCGAAGCTATCCGGCGATCGGCTTGGGATCGGCCGCCGGCTTGGGATCGGTCACTGGCTTCGGGTCTGCGATCGGCGGCGCCTCGGGCTTTCCCTTGCCCGCAACCGCGGCCTGTGCCGGCTTTAGCGGCGAAACCTTCTGCTCCCCTTTCTCCGCCTCGAACGGGCGGCAGTGCCCATCGAGATAGGCGCCGGACTCCACCGACAGCGTCTTATGGACGATGTCGCCGGTCACCTTGGCGGACTTCGCCACGATGACCGTGTCGGCTTTGGTCTCGCCGCTGACCGCGCCGCGAATGGTCACGCTCTCCGACGAGATCGATCCCTCGATGCGGGCACCCTCGCCGACCGTAACGGTGCGGCTCTCGATGTCCCCTTGAACCGTCCCGTCGATCTGCATGTCGCCCGAACAGTGGAGGTTGCCGACGACCTTCAGGTCGGCGCTGATGATCGACGGCGCGCTCTTGCCTTGCGTCGGTACGTGCATGTCTTCGGCCTTTCCTGCCTGCAAGTCTTGATCCTCGTCGTCTTTCGAAAACATGGCATTCTCCCTTGCGACTCACCCGTCCCAGTCGGCTTTCGGTCGCCATGGCGCGCGGCCGTCGATAACGGCTCCGGGTTCAACCGACATCGTATGGTGGATGATGGTTCCATCCACCCTCGCGGTCTCGCCCATCGTCACAGTCGGCGCCACAATGCGGCCCTTCACATGGCCGAAGATGTTGACTTCCTTCGCCACGATGGAGCCCTGGACGTAGGAACCCTGGCTGAGCGTGGCCACATTGCACCGGATATCCCCCTCCACGCTGCCATCGATCTGGATATCGCCCTCGACGTGCACGTTTCCCGAGAGCGACATGTCGGCGGCGATGAGCGTCACGGGCTCTGCCTCGCCCGGTTGTTTTCCGTGCGCCCTGCCCGTACCTCGCGTCTCCTTGGCCTTAAGGAACATAGGTGGGAGCGGTCTCGTAACTCCTGTCATGCGCCGGCGACATCCGCCACCGGGCGCTACGATACTCAGCAGTGTGACGGCACCGTGTGTCATTTTTCGGGCGCCGCGTCGGAATCTGCGACAACACTACCCTGGGCCGCAAGCGGTTGTTGTCCACCGCATTCACATTTGTTCAACGCGGGCTGCCGTGGCGCCTCATTATGGCGGTGGTGACGGTAGCTGTGCGACCGCCGATCTAGCGCGTGAACTCGATCCTGCCCTCCGGCAGGAGGTAGAGGACCAGCGCCTCCCCCTCGGTCACGGTCGGACTGTGCGTCGAGCCGGGGCCGTAGACACACCAGCCCCGAGGCTTTCCGTCGAACAACGCACCTTCGGTGACCGGCATGATCATGTCGATCTCACCCAACGGGTGGCGGTGGAGCGGACCCTCGACGTCCGCCATCCGTACCACGTCGACGCTGAAGCCCTGGATCGCGCGCTCCGGTTTCAGCACCCGGCCATAGGCAATCCCACCTGCTTCCCTGTTGCACATCCAGCCTTCGCGGATGGCCTCGTGACAGGCATCCTCGATCTGCATGAACAGGGGGGTGTCTCCCGCCAAATGTGTGTTGAGGTAGGTTTCCAGCTGGCTGTCGAGGCGCTGGCCGGCGATGCGCCCGGTCACGCGACCGATAAGCTTGCGAAATTCATCAACCGTCATCTACGAGCCCCCAAGGTCGAACGCGCCTGTATACATCAGGCCGGCTCCCGGTAGATTATGGGATCATG
>JBHICL010000602.1:0-2442 GCA_046759605.1 Alphaproteobacteria bacterium
TTTCGCAGCGCCTCGACGAACCGCACCTTGCTGCCGCCGTCGGTCGCCAGGTCCTCCACCAGCAGCACCCGGGAGCCTTGGGCCATCTCTCCCTCGATCTGCGCCATGCGGCCGAAGCCCTTGGCTTCCTTGCGGACGTAGAGCATGGGCAGGTCGAGGGCGTCGGCGATCCAGGCCGCGTAGGGGATGCCGGCGGTCTCGCCGCCGGCAATGGCGTCGAGGGAGCCATGGCCGATCTCGCGGCCGATCAGCTCGACCGCCAACTCGGTCAGGCGCCGTCTGGCGCGGGGAAAGGAAATGATCCGGCGGCAGTCGATATAGCTGGGGCTGAGCCGCCCGGAGGTGTGGCGAAAGGGGTCGTCGGGACGAAAGCTGACCGCGCCGATATCAAGGAGTATCCGGGCGGTGGTCCTGGCGGCTTCGTCGCCGCTGCCGTCGTTCATGCGCGGCCCCGGCACTGTTTCGGCCCGCTAGATAGTGCGGAGTCGAAGCGTGTGTCAATTCTGCGAGGGTATCCACAGACGCGGAAGCTTTCGTTACAGTAGTGGTTGTTTTGCGGGGGTTGTCGGGTTCATGGCTGGCGTGGTCGTGAGAGCGGTTCGGTGGACCGTGGTATTGGGCGCGCTTTGGGCGGCGGGGGCGCCTCAAAGCGATATCCATGCCCAACAGCGGGAAGTCCAGGAAATCTGGACCGGCACCGTAACTGCGCGCAGTCTCAACGTGCGCTCCGGCCCCGGCGAGGGCTACGAGATCATCGCCAAGCTCAGACGCGGGGACAGTGTGGGCGCGGTGGACCAGGTCGGCCGCTGGGTGCGGCTCGACGGCGAGGAGCAGGCGTGGGTCCACCGTGCGTTCGTGCGGCTGCCCAAAAGCTTCATGGCGCCGGCCTTCAGCGAGGGCGAGAACGATTTCCTCGACTGGGCGGCCGAACGTGGCGATCTTGCCGAGGTCTCCGTCGAGAGCACCGGAAGGATCTCGATGGTCCTGGCGGAGGGGCGGAGCCGCGATACCGACGCCATCGAAGCGATCGCCCGCGAGGTGGGCTGCGCCTATCGCGAGCGCGCCGAGCACGCCGGACGGGTCACGGTAACGGTGTGGCCGTCCGATGGTCCGGCCAACGGCTGGTTGTTGCAGGCGACCTGCGGCGACGACGCGTTCTAGCGGCTGGGCGCGGGGAGGTCGAGCGCGGCGCGCACCCTCGCGGCGTCGCCGCGCGCCACGATCCGCCCCCGCCGCAGCACCACGCCGCGACCGGCGAGCCGGAGCGCCCAATGGACGTTCTGCTCCGCCAGGAGGATCGCGGTCCCCGTCCGCGTGATCCGCGAAAGCGCCGCGAACACGTCTCGGGCGACCGCGGGAGACAAGCCCAACGACGGCTCGTCCATGAGCACAAGGCGCGGGCGCGACATCAACGCCCGGCCGATGGAAAGCATCTGCTGCTGTCCCCCGGATAGACGCCAGGCGGCGTCCGACGCGCGCTCGGCGAGCTGTGGGAACAGGGCGAGCACGCCGTCGAGCACCGGTCCACGCTCCCGGGCGCCGCCTCGCGCCGCCACCTCCAGGTTCTCGCGCACGGTCATGCCCGGAAACACACGCCGGCCTTCCGGCACGTAGCCGATGCCCAGCCGCGCCCGCGCTTCCGCGGGACGTCCCCTCAGCTCGACGCCGTCGAACGAGACTTTCCCCTCGCGTGCCGGCGCGAGGCCCATCACCGCGCGGAGCAGGCTCGATTTTCCCGCGCCGTTCGGACCAAGCACCGCAACCGCGGAGGCCGCCGGGACCTCGAGCGCCACGCCCGCGAGTGCCGGCGCGCCCGCGTAGGCCACACCGAGGTCCGTGACGGTCAGCAGCGCGGCGCTCATGCCGTGGCCTCCACCGCCGTGGCATCGCCGAAATAGGCCGCAGCCACCCTGGGGTCGGCCACGACGGTCCGTGGCGGACCGGCGGCGATCAGCGCGCCCCGGTCGAGGCACAGGAGCCGGTCCGCAAGCGGCATCAGGAAATCGACGTTGTGCTCTATCACCAGGATCGCCGGCCCGCTCTCGGCGAGCCCGCGAAGCACGCGCGCCAACCCCGTGGCCTCCGCCTCGGTGAGGCCCGCGGCCGGCTCGTCGAGGATCAGGAGCCGCGGCGTCGTGGCGAGCGCTCGCGCCACGTCGGCACGCCGGCGGACCCCGTGCGGCAGGCCGGCGCACGGCCGGACCGCGTGCTCGGCGAGCGCGAACCGTTCGAGGAGGGCGGTGGCCCGGGCCCGAGCCCGGTCGGCGGAGGCGGTGGCGGGGCCGAGAAGCGCCTCACCGATGCTCGCGTCCTCCCGCGCCACTGCGCCCACGGCGACCGCGTCGACAAGGCGCATCTCCGGCGGCAGGTCCGGCATCTGAAAGCTGCGGGCGATGCCCAGGCGCGCGATACGGTGGCTGGCGAGACCGGTGATCTCCCGGC
>JBHICL010000603.1:0-2433 GCA_046759605.1 Alphaproteobacteria bacterium
ATGGTGGGCGAGGCCTACACGCTGCGCCTCATCCCGGCGCGCGAGGACATCGACACCCTCGACGTCCTCAAGGACCGGGGGAATCCACAGCGCCGGGCAGTCGAGGAGACCCCGCCCGGCCACGTGCTGATCATCGACAGCCGCAGGGACCGCCGCGCGGCGTCGGCGGGGGACATCCTGCTGCGGCGGCTCCACGAGCGCGGCGTCGCCGGCGTCGTCACCGACGGCGGCTTCCGGGACAGTCCCGACATCGCCAAGCTGCCGTTCCCCGCCTATCACGCGGGTCCGTCCGCTCCGATCGGTCTCGTGCACCATCATGCGGCGGACGTGAACCTGGCGATCGCCTGCGGCGATGTGGCGGTCTACCCCGGCGATATCGTGGTCGGCGACCAGGAGGCGGTGGTGGTGATACCCGCCCACCTGGCGGGCGAGGTGGCGGAGGAAGCCTTCGAGCAGACGACGTACGAGACCTTCGTCCAGGAGGAGGTCACGAAGGGACGCAGCATCCTCGGCCTCTATCCCGCCGACGACGATTCGAGACGCCGGTTCGAGCGCTGGCGCGCGCGGCGTAGCAAGGAGCCCTAGGACACCGGGACGGCGAGCGCGGCGTGAAGATTGGGAGCGTCGAGCCCCCTCAATACCAGATGCCGGTCAGCCGGCGGCGCGGACGGCCGACGACGGGTGGAAATACTTCCGGAACGATGATGGAGGCGGGGGCGCGGAACGCCGGCAGGCCCTCCGGCACGTAGAGGGAGAGCAGCCTGCGGACACGCTCCTGGGTCTCGGGATGGGAGCGCAGGAGCGATGGATCCGACCTGCGCCGGTGGGGCATGAAGATGCGCTCCCAGACGCCGCCCTGGACGCGCTCGAGCTTTTCGAGCGCGGAGGCGAGGCCCACGGGGTCGCCCGTAAGCCCTGCCGCGTCCAGATCGGCGTCGAACTCGCGCGCCCGGGAGAGCGCGAGCTGCAGCAGGCTGCCGAGGGTCGGAGCCGCGACCAATAGAGCGACCAGAAGCCAGGGCACATCGATCCGGTCGCTGAGGGAGAACGGCACGGCCACGACGAGGATCACGATCCCCAGGAACGCCATCGCGCGGGTGAGCCGCGCCACCACATCGGCCACGTTCATGATCCACAGGTCGTTGTTGCGGATGTGGCTGATCTCGTGGGCCAGGACGCCCGAGAGCTCGCGCAGGTCGAGGATCCGCAGGAGCCCGTCGGTGACGACGACGGCGGACTCGCGCCCGCGCCCGACCGTGAAGGCGTTGACCACGGGGCTCGGGACGTAGAACAGGCCCGGCGCGCGCTGTAGACCGGCGCGGCTCGCGATCTCGTGCAGGATCTCGTGCACGGATGGAAGCTGATGTGGCGCAAGCTCCTGGGCCCGGTACATGGCAAGAACCAGCCGGGGCGAGATGCGCGGGCTCAGGATGAGGCCCAGGGCGCCGCCGAGGACGACCCACGGCACGCCCTCGCCGCCGGTCACGGTCCAGGTGCAGAGCGCCAGGAGGCCCGCCATGCCGCCGAGGAGAAGCAGCGACTGCAGCGCGTTGCGCAGCTTGTGCTGCCGCTGCTCGTGGCGATCGAGCGGGGCCGGATGGGTTCTCGCGATCACGGATCCTCCGACGGTGGCCCGGGTTTGGGATACGAGGCCCCGCTCAGCGCGAATACGTGCCGACGGTCTCGGCCTCGGCCAATATATGGGCACGCGCGGCCGCCTCTACATCCTCGCAACGCGGCGACTTGCCGACCGCGAGGCGCTTCGTGTCGAGGGCCAGGAGGCGAAAGCTATAGTGGTGCGTGCCGTGACCGGGCGGTGGGCAGGGTCCGCCATAGCCCGGGCGGCGGAAGTCGTTGATCGCCTCGCGCGCTCCCTCGCCCGAGGGATCGAACAGGAAGCCCTCCGGCAGTGCGGTCATTTCGGCCGGGATGTCGTAGACGCCCCAGTGACGCCACGTGCCTGCGGGGGCGTCGGGATCGTCGCAGAGCAGAACGAAGCTCTGCGCGCCCTCGGGGGCGCCGGACCAGGCGAGTGGTGGCGACAGGTCTTCGCCCTCGCAGGTGTGACGCGCGGGGATCCGGCCGCCCTCCTCGAAGGCTGAGCTGGCGATGGTCATGGACATTGGGCGAGCCTCCGGTGGTCGAAGGCCCATTATAGGCCGGCGCGGCGCGGTCCGCCTGCCTTCACGGATGCACGCGCCGAAGCAGGACCCGGCTCACCGGATCGTCGGCGTCGTATCTCTCGTCCCAATCGCGGGGCAGGCCGGTGATCCTCTCGTATTCCTCGGGGGAGATGCGGTCGAACAGGCTCTTGACCTGAAGGATCACCTGGGACCGGGTGCGCACGCCGAACTTGCGCATGATGCCGCGAACGTGGACCTTTGCCGTGCTCTCGGTGACGCCGAGGCGCCTGGCGATCTCCGCGTTTCGGGC
>JBHICL010000604.1:0-2431 GCA_046759605.1 Alphaproteobacteria bacterium
TCGTGACCGGCGGTGACGGCGATGGCTACGGCATTGGCGGAAACCATTTCGCGCACACGGCGCGTCGAAACGTCGATCTCACTTATGTCGTCATGGACAACCAGATCTACGGCCTCACCACCGGTCAGGTGTCCCCGACCAGTTGCCATGAGATGAAGACCAAGAGCACACCCTTCGGCAGCGTGGAAATGCCGGCCAATCCGATCACAACGGCGATCATGAACGGCGCCACCTTCGTGGCCCGCGGCTTCAGCGGCGACACGAAGCACCTTACGATGCTGATGAAGCAGGCGATCGAGCACGAGGGCTTCGCGCTCATAGATGTGTTCAGCCCCTGTGTCACATTCAATCACGATAACGACTTCCCATTCTTCAAACCGCGAGTCCGGAGGCTTGAAGACGAAGGGCATGACGCGAGCGACTGGAAAACCGCTTGTGAGAAAGCCATGGTGTGGGGCGATACGATCTACATCGGGCTTTTCCTGGAGAGGCGCGCGCCGACGCTGGGACAGCAGGAGCCCGTTCTCGACGAGGGCGGCCCCTTGAGCTTCCGGCCGCTGGGTCTGAGCCAGGACGAGGCACGGAAAATCGTCCGCAGGATGATGTGATCCACGCGTAAAATCCGGAACGACTTGCAGACCGCGTGTGCGATCGGCCAGGCGCTTTTGCTGGTGCCGGCGACCGCCATCCCAGTCTTGCCAATGAGGAAGAAATGACCGAACCGCTGGAACGGGACGAAATAATCGGGCTGTTGAAAAGGTTGGGAAGCGACCGGGACGAAGAAGTGCTGGAGGCGGCGCGCGAGGCGCATGCCCGGATCACCGCCGCCGACATGACCTGGGAGGATTTGCTGCTGCCAACCGAAGCCGCCGGCGACACCGATGACGCCGGCGACCCCGATGACGCCGGCGACACGGGATATCAGGACCTGGAGGACGAGCACGCCGAGCCGCCCCCCGAAAAGGCCGAGAAGAACGCCGAATCACTCGCGCTGATCGACAAGCTGCTGGCCAGGTCCGGTACCTCCGAGAACTTGCGCGAGGAGTTGGAAAACTACAAGGCCGACATCGCCGAGGGCGAATTCGAGGAACGGGACCGCCGATATATACGCGCCCTTCACCAGCGGCTGTCGAAGCGCCGCTGAGCGAGGGGAAGTCCAGCGCCCGTGCGCCACACGGGGGGCCGAATGCCGGGTGATTGAATTAGGAGAAGCTTATGTCCGATCTGAGCTCCTTGGCGGGGAAATATGCCGTCGTGACCGGAAGTACCCAGGGTTTGGGCGAGGCGACGGCAAGGCTTTTCGCCGAACGCGGCGCTGCCGGCATTATCGTTACCGGGCGCAACGCCGACCGGGGCGGCACGGTCGCCAACGCTCTCAGTGCAACGGGTTGCCAGGTACGCTTCGTCCGGGCCGATCTGGCCGATATCGATCACTGCCGGCGCGTCATCGCCGCCGCCGACGAGGCATTTGGCACGCTCGACGTTCTCGTCAACGCGGCCGCCCTGACCGAGCGTGGGACCATCTGGGACACCTCTCCGGAGCTGTTCGACCGCATGATGGATATCAACGTGCGGGCGGCGTTTTTCCTGATGCAGGATGCCGTCAAGCTGATGCAGCGTGAAGCGGTGGCCGGGTCCATCGTCAATATTTCCAGCGTGGCCTCGCATGGCAGTGTGCCCATGCTTGCGCCCTACGCGGCGTCCAAGGGCGCGCTCAACGTGTTGACGAAGAATGTGGCCTATTCCGTTATGCGGAGCCGTATCCGCGTCAATGCGCTGAATCTGGGTTGGATGGATACGCCAGGCGAGGACGTCACCCAGCGCCGTTATCATAGCAACGGTCGGGACTGGCTGGATCAAGCCGAGGCCGCGCAGCCCTTCGGTCGGCTGTTGAAGACCGATGAAGTCGCCCGGGCGATCGCCTATTTGGCCTCCGATGAATCGGGCATGATGACCGGCGCATTGATCGATTTCGATCAGTCCGTGATCGGCGCGGGACCGCAACCCGTGCCGCCGCCTGTCGAAGAGTGGGAGGAGGTCGCGGGCGTGTCGTTTTCATAACCAGCCCAAACCGCCCGTCCAAGAAGCCCCAACCGAGAACCCGACAGCGCGCGCCACGGCCGCGTTTGTCGCGGCACCGTGACATAGCCAAGGCTTTCCCCTTGAATATGTTCTGCGACGGACAGAGCAAGGAGTGCTGAACGAATGAAACCGCATGAAAAGGTTGCGGTCGTCACGGGCGCTGGAACCGGCATAGGCCGCGCCGCGGCGCTCGCCTTGTGTGAGGACGGCCATTCGGTCGTCCTTGCCGGACGTCGTCGCGAGCCCTTGGCGGAAACCGCGAAAAAAGCCGGAGCGCGTGCAACGACGCTGGTCGTTCCCACGGACCTTAGAGACCGGGCGGCCATCCGCGCTCTCTTCGAGACGACGA
>JBHICL010000605.1:0-2430 GCA_046759605.1 Alphaproteobacteria bacterium
TCCCGGTCTTGCGGGTTCATTCCCCGATCAGGTGCAGCACGAGCTCGCGGGTGCGCGGGACCCTGCGGTGCTCGAAGACATAGACGCCCTGCCAGGATCCGAGCATCATCCGCCCGCCCTCGACCGGAATGCTCAGATGGCTCTGGGTGAGAGCCCCCTTGATGTGGGCCGGCATGTCGTCCGGCCCCTCCTGGGTGTGGCGATAGAGCTTCGCGTCCTCCGGAACCAGTTTGGCGAAGAAAGCCTCCAGATCACGCCGGACGTTCGGATCGGCGTTCTCCTGGATGAGTATCGATGCGGAGGTGTGACGGATGAACACGGTGAGCATGCCATCCCGGACGGGTTGCTCGGCAAGCCACCCGGCGATATCGCTGGTGACCTCGTAAAGCCCCTGGTCGCGGGGGCTGAGGGAAAGGCAATGTCGCGTCTGCTTCATGGATGTGCGAACGTTCGGTCACAGAAGGAAGTAAGTCTTCCGCCGCAAACGGCAACGGGCAGGCTGTAGCGAGGCCGCCCGCAAGGCAAGAGGATCGCGCGTGCACGAAACCGGAGGCAAGTTGGCCCAGCTTCGGTCGATGCTGGAACGCTGCAGCCATGGCGTCGTCTTCACCGGCGCCGGCATAAGCACCGAGTCCGGTATTCCCGACTACCGCAGCCCGGGTGGCATTTGGGACCGCTTTCGGCCCATCGATTATCAGGAGTTCCTGACCTCCGCCGAGGCCCGTCGCGCCTATTGGCGGCGCAAGTTCTCGACGCAGTCGAGCGTCGAGGACGCGCGGCCCAACGAGGGCCATATCGCGGTCGCCGAGCTGGTACGGCGTGGCACGGTCGCCTGGGTCATTACCCAGAACGTGGACGGCCTGCATCAGAAATCCGGAGTCCCCGAGGGACGGGTGATCGAGCTCCACGGCAACACCAACTACGCGCGGTGCCTTTCATGCCGCGAGCGGTACGAGCTCGGGCCGATCAGGGACGCGTTCGTCGTCGACGAGACCCTGCCGGTCTGCCGTCTCTGCGGCGGCCACGTGAAGTCGGCGACGATCTCTTTCGGCCAGCCGATGCCCAGGGAGGAGATGCGCCGCGCCGAGGAGGCGACGACCGCGTCGGACGTTTTTCTTGCCATCGGCTCGTCGCTCGGGGTCTATCCGGCGGCCGGCTTCCCCGTGCTCGCGAAGCGCCACGGCGCGGCGCTCGTGATCGTCAACCGGGAACCGACGCCCCTCGACCCGGTGGCGGACCTGGTGCTCAACCGCGAGATCGGACCCACGCTCGGCACCCTCGTGGGAACCCGGCGCTCCGCCGACGACGAGGTCGCCGGTTGAGCGCCACGTCTTCGGCTCAGGCCTCCTTCTCGCGGCGCTTGTCGTCGGCGAGGCTCGTTTGCCGCAGCATGCCGCGATAGATCTCGTCGTCGCCCACCACGCCCACGAGCTTTCCGTCCTCGACGAAAACGACGGGCGTGCCGGTTTCGTGGCGGATTTCGATCGCCCGCTGCATCATGATGTCCGGCGACGCGGTGACCACCGCCTCCATGCACAGGCTGGCGAGGTCAAGCTCGGGGTGATAGGCCACCAGCTCGCCGGGCCGGCCCTCCACCGTGACGGCCTCGGGCCGGTCTTCGGCGTCGATGGTCATCCGGTGGTGTCCGGACCAGTCGAGCAGAAGCTCCTTGCCGTCGCGCGCGATCTGGTCCAAGGGCGTCATGAGCGACGCGCCGCGCAGCACCTTCAGGGGATTCATGTGGGCCACGAAGTCGGCCACGTACTGATTGGCCGGTGACAGTACGATCTCCTCGGGCTGGCCATACTGGACGATACGGCCACCCTCCATGATCGCGATGTGGTTGCCCAGCTTGAGCGCCTCGTCGAGGTCGTGGCTGACGAAGACGATCGTTTTCCTGAGCGCGCGCTGCAGCTCCAGGAGCTCGTCCTGCAGATGGTCGCGGATCAGCGGGTCGAGGGCCGAGAACGGCTCGTCCATGAGCAGGATGTCCGCGTCCGTCGCGAACGCCCGCGCGAGGCCCACGCGTTGCTGCATGCCGCCGGAAAGCTCGTGCGCGTACTTGTCCTTCCACGGCTCGAGGCCGACGAGCTTCAGCTTCTCGCCGACGATCCGGTCCCGCTCGTCCTTCGCCATGCCCCTGAGCTCGAGCCCCAGGCCCACGTTCTCCTCGACCGTGCGCCAGGGCAGAAGCGCGAACTGCTGGAACACCATGGCAATGCGGCGCATGCGTAGCTCGCGCAGAGTCGTCGGGTCGCACTTGGCCACGTCGATCATGGCATTCCCGTCGTTCACCAGCACCGCGCCGCGGGTCACCTGGTTGAGTCCGTTGACGGCGCGCAGGAGCGTCGACTTGCCGGAGCCGGAGAGCCCCATGAGCACGCAGGTTTCGCCTTCCTCGATGGCGATCGACGCCCCGGCGACGCCGAG
>JBHICL010000606.1:0-2429 GCA_046759605.1 Alphaproteobacteria bacterium
TTGCTGCTGATGATCGGCATCTACGTCGGGACCAAGCTCGGCGGTTCCTTCGCGGCGATCCTGCTGAGGACCCCCGGCACGCCGGCCGCCGCCTGCACCGCTCTCGACGGGTATCCCATGGCCCAGCAGGGCAAGGCGGGTCTCGCCCTGGGCTATGCGACGATGGCCTCTACCTTTGGGGGGTTGGTCAGCTGGATCCTCGCCGTGAACTTTGTGCCCCTCATCTCTTCCATCGCCGTCAAGTCGAGCAACGCAGATATCGCCCTCATCGGCATCGCCGGCCTCATCATGGTGTCGGCCTTCGTGCGGGGATCCATGGTGCGCGGGCTGATCGGGGTCACGCTCGGGATGCTGATCGGGACGGTGGGGCTGGACCCGCAGGACGCGGTCGAGCGCTACACGTTCGGCAACGTCTACCTAATGTCCGGCATTCCCTTCGCTGCCGTGCTCATCGGGCTCTTCGGCTTCACCGTGGTTCTGAGCGACCTGAAGCTCATCGGCAGCCGGGAGCATCTCATCGCGAGCGAGATCAACTTCGCCCTGCCGGGCCTGCGGGACCTGCTGAGCCGGTGGAAGGCGATCGCCATTGGCAGCCTTTCGGGCACCGCGGTCGGCGCCGTGCCCGGGGTCGGCTCGGAGGGCTCGACCTGGCTCGCCTACGCGATGACACGCAACCGCTCGCCACATCCCGAGAAGTTCGGGACGGGCGTGCCCGAGGGCATCCTTGCGCCGGAGTCGTCGAACAACGCGACGACCGGCGGCACCATGATCCCGATGCTGACGCTCGGGATCCCGGGCGACGGCTCGACCGCAGTGATGCTCGGCGCCCTGATGCTCCACGGCATCGAGCCCGGCATCATGTTGATGAAGGAGAGCGCCGACGTCGTCTACGGCATACTCGCTGGCCTGCTCGTTGCGACCATCGTCATGTTTGTCATCGCCTGGACCGCGATCCGATACTTCATCCTCATCCTGCAGCGGGACCGGTCGTGGCTCTTTCCCTTCGTGCTGGTATTCGCGACGGTAGGCTCCTTCGCGATCACGAACACGTTTTTCCCCGTCTACATCGCGATCGGCTTTGGGATCCTCGGCTACATCCTGGAGCAGCGCAACTTCCCCGTGGTCACGATTGTCCTCGGCGTGATCCTGGGGCCGATTATCGAAGTGAACTTCCGGTTGGCGCTCGCGCTCTCCAACAACGACTACACGACCTTCGTCGCCACGTGGCCGCGACAGCTGATCGTCGCGGTGGTTATTCTGCTCTTCGCGCGCGAGGTGTACGGGGGCGTGAAGCGGCTCCTCGAGGGCCGCGGGACGGCGGGGCTGGCGGCCCGGCCCCTTTCGTCGACGATCGACAGCGAAGAGCGAAAGAGATAAGGAGGCGAAGCGATGAGAGTAAACGTGCTACGCTCACTGACCGTGACCCTGGCGGTCGGCACCCTGTGGGTCGCCGGCGTGGCGGGGGCGGCCGAGTATCCCTCGGACACCATCCGCGTGATCGTCCCCTGGAAGGCCGGCGGCGGTACGGACACCATCGGCCGGGGCTTCGCTGCGGCGATGGAGCAGTTCTTGAAGGTGCCGGTGGTGGTGGAGAACATCTCCGGCGCCTCCAGCGCGGTGGGCAACCTCAAGGTCGCCCAGGCGAAGCCGAACGGCTACACGGTGCTCCTCAACGGGACTGGCGAGCTGGTGGTGAACCTTGTCTTCAAGCCCGAGCTACCCTTCTCGCTTGACAGCTACAAGTACGCGGGGGGGTTCTTCTCGACGCCGACCTACGTGTTGTCGCACAAGGATCGGGGTTACAAGGACCTCAAGGATCTGTTCGACAAGGCGCGAAGGAACCCCGACACGGTCACCGTCGGCACGACCGGCGCCGCGAATGCCCACTTCCTGATGGCGAGGGCGATGAAGGGCATCTCCGGCGTGCCGTTCAGGATCATCCCGTATGAGGGAGGTGGACCCCTGAAGAAGGCCCTCATCGGGAATCAGGTGGATGCCGGGATCATCCACTCGCCGGTGTCGCTCAGCGAGATCAGGGCGGGGCTGCTGCGCGTGCTGGCGACAGCCGGGTCGCTCGAGAAGATCGAGTATCCACCCATCCGCGGCACGAAGACTCTCCGGGCCTACGGGATCCCGATCGAGGTAGGGACGACCCGCGGCCTCTACGTCCCGAAGGACACCCCGGACGAGGTTGTCGCCAAGCTCGCCGAGGTCGCGGAAAAGGCGGCCAAGAGCGCGCAGTTCGACAAGTTCGCCCGCAGGTTCGGCTTCGCGCCGGTGTGGCTATCCCCGGCGGAGTTCGCCGCACTGAATCGGCGGACGCTTGAGACCTACACCCAGATCAAGGCGAAGTACCTACAGTAGAAGCGGATCCTCAGCGATGGCGGTCCGATGACGGGCCAGGATCCCGTCGCGGCCTGCTGGTCCGT
>JBHICL010000607.1:0-2426 GCA_046759605.1 Alphaproteobacteria bacterium
CGCCATGCGAAGCGCGCCTCGCCACGACGCAAAATCATCCCGGTCAAATGGTTCCATTTGGTCGGATAGTGCTCTAGGGTCGGCAGCCACGCCCGCCCACGGCGGACCCGTCCGTCCACGCCGATCGGCGAGGTCCCCGGCATGGCCTCATCCCGCGCCGGCCCGCGCCGGGGCCTTGTCGATCACCGCCAGCATCTCCTCGACGGTCAGGAACTTGCGCCGCGGCGCGCCGGGCCGGGCGTTCGCGATCTCCGCCCGATCGATGGTCTGCCACTCGGGGTAGGTGACCCACCTGACACCCTTTTCCCTCAACAGACTCTCGAACTCCTCCCGCCCCGGTTTCGCGCCTCGGGGAAAATCCGCGCGGATATATTCCGCCGCGAGCTCGCCGTCGGGCTTGTTGGTGCCGATCACGCCGGTCGGGCCCCGCTTGATCCAGCCGACCGCGTAAACCCCGTCCGCCACGCGTCCTTCGGAATTCACCGAGATCCCGCGCACCTCGTCGAAGGGCATGCCGTCGAGGGGTTCAGCGCGATAGCCGATGGCGGCGATGACGAGGCCGCACGCCACCTCGAAAAACTCGCCGGTGCCGACGGCGCGGCCGTCCTCGATGCGGGTGCGCTCCAGACGCAGGCCCTCGACCTTGCTCTCGCCGAGGATCTCGACCGGCGCGGCGTAGAAACAGAAATGCAGGCGCTTGGTCTTGCCGTCCGGAGTCATGGCGGCGAATTCCCCGAGAGTCGCCAGGTTCTTCTCCTTGAGCCGGCGCTCCCGGTCCGGCAAATCGCCGACCTCGTCCGGCAACTGTGCGGCATCGACCAGCGGCAGGCAGTTCTCGAGCCGCCCCATCTCGCGCAGCTCGACGTTGGTGAACTTGGCCTCGACGGGGCCGCGCCGGCCGAACATGTAGAGCTCGGTGATCGGCGCGTTGTGGATCGCGTCGGCCGCGTAATCCGGCAGGTCGGATGCCGCCATTTCCGCCGGAGTCTTCGCGAGCACGCGGGCAACGTCGATGGCGACGTTGCCGTTGCCGATGACCGCGACGGCGGTGGTGTCGAGGTCGGGATCGAGGTCCACGAAGTCCGGATGGGCGTTGTACCAGCCGACGAACGCGGCCGAGCCGACCACTCCCTCCTTGTCCTCCCCCGGGATGCCGAGGCGGCGGTCCACTGGCGCGCCGACGGCCAGCACCACGGCGTCATAGCGCGCGCGGAGCTCGTCCAGATGGACGTCTCGGCCGACCTTGACGTTCCCGTAATACCGCACACGCTCGTCGAGCGCCGTGCGCTCGAACGATTTCCAGACCTTCTTGATGGATTGATGGTCCGGCGCCACACCGTCGCGGATCAGGCCGAAGGGCGTGGGCAGACGCTCGATAATGTCGATGCGACAATCCCCGCCCGACTTAAGGAGCGCGTCGGCCGTGTAGAAACCACCTGGGCCGGAACCAATGATCGCGACGCTTACCGACATCGACACGCCTCCGGTCAACCGCGGGAACGATTAGGGAAAGACCGTATATTATTATTTTGAACATGTTTCCAACACAAGTAGAGCGACGGAGAGCTCGACTTTCAGATCCTCGCGGGGGACGGACGATTTCAGCGCCGTGTGCCAGGCGGAGACCACTGGGGAGACCCCCAGGGAAACTCGGCCGCCTCTTGGCTCGGTTATCCGGGACGGCTCACGAAGGCCGCGTTGTCGGCTTTACGGAAGCTTGGGAAGGTCGCGGAGACAAGTGGGCGGGAGTAAGGCTAAATCCCCTTGAGCGCCCGCCAAGCCGTGTCTCGTGAGGTCAAGGGCGTGGGAAGTCTCAAATTAGACGGCCCCCATCAACCTCATCCACGCCACGCCGGCGGAAGGCCCCCGCGGGCATGCGACGAGGGAGCGAGGCGATTGGGCTATGCCTCGACGAACGGAATCACCCCTGGGAAGACCCACTTCTCCCACATCTCATCCGTCTTCGCCTGGAAGTACTCGATATCTTCCTCGGTAAAGTGGGCGAAGCGACCCTGCCTCAGCAAGTACTCGCGAACCGGCTTACGCTCCAACTGTCCGTTCACGATCCGCTTGGTCTTGCCGTACATCTTGAGCTTGCCCTCTTCGACCTCGTAAAGCGGCCAGATGCCGGTTTCCACAGCCATCTCCCCGAGCTCATGCGAGAACATCGGGTCGTAGTCCCAACCCTTGGGGCAAGGATCGAGCGAGTGGATAAACGTCGGCCCGCCGATGGTCAGTGCCCTTCGCACCTTGTTCATCATATCGAGGGCGTAGGAGGCGCACACCGTGGCGACGTATTTGCAGTCCGGGTGGCCCGCGGCCAGCATCGCCGCGGTGTTCTTCTTCCAGCGCCGGTGCATGATGCGGCGTGCCTTGCCCGGGGGGCTGAAGGTGGAGTTCGCGCCGTACGGCGAGGAGCCCGACAC
>JBHICL010000608.1:0-2424 GCA_046759605.1 Alphaproteobacteria bacterium
AACCGGCGCACGCCTCCCGCGGCGGCCGCCTCGGCGAGACATTTCGTCCCTTCCATGTTCACCCTGCGATAAAGCGCCATGGCCGCAGAGGCGCGTTCGTTCATGACGTGGGCGCGACCAGCCAGATGGACCACGAGAGTGGCGTCCTTCAATGCTTCTTTCCAGTCGGTATCCGCTCCGATCTCTCCGGTCTCCACCGGGTCGAACAGGTGGTGGTCGAAGGGCCTTGTAGCGCGGGTCGTACCGGTAACGTCGAACCCCGCATCCTTCAAATCGCGGCACAGGACCCGGCCGATAAAGCCACTCGCGCCCGTGACCAGCACCCGGGTCACGGATCGAAACCTGAAGGCGAAGCGCCACCGCCCGCGCTTCCTCGGCGGCGGAAACGCATAAGAAAGCCCAGCAGTGCGGCGACGGTGACCGCGGCTCCAACAAGGCTCGCCCACTCCGCTCCTTTGGCGGCCAGCAGCGCGAAGGCGATAAGGGCGAGGTTGGCCGCGAGGACGGAGCGCACTACGGCGGCATGACTGAAACCCTCTCGCACAGCCTTCTGGTAAAAGTGCTCGGCGTGGGCCTGCCAGATGCGCCTGCCGCGAACAAGCCTGCCGAGAAGCGTGATGGTGGCGTCGGCCAGGTAATAGAGCGGCAAAATGAGAGCGGCGGCCCAGAACCCCGCCACCGCCTTCTCCAGCAATAGCCATCCGAGAAGAAAGCCCAGGGGCACGCTGCCGACATCGCCCAGGAAGACCCGTGCCGGATGCCAGTTCCACCACAGGAATCCCAAGGCGGCGGCTGCGATGGTAAGGCCGAAAACGGCCCCCTGCCCGTCGCCGCCGGTGAAGGCGGCGAGCAGGAAAAGTCCGAATCCGATGCAAGCCGCTTCGACGCCCGCGATTCCGTCGATGCCATCCATGAAGTTGAAAAGATTGATGAACCAGACCCACAGTATGCCGGCCGCCAGACGGTCGAAGACGCTCGGCAGGAACCCCTGGAAAATCATGGCGTCACGGGGCAAGGCCGTCAGCACCGCCGCCACGGCCAGGATGTGGGCGGCCAATCGCAACAACGGGACCAAACCGCGCAGGTCATCGAGCCACGAAATCACGGCAAGCATGAACGCCGCGCCCAGCACCAGCCAGATGGCCGGCCCCTCCGCCGGCATGAGATAAGCGATCGCGGCGCAGGCGGGAAGAAGCACAATGACAAGCGCAATCCCGCCGCCACGCGGAGTCGGGGTACGATGGCTCGATCGCTGGTTCGGGTAGTCAAAGATGGCGCGGCGGCGCAAAATTCCGAGGACCGCGCCCGTGCCGGCGAGCGTCGCCGCGAAGACGGCCGCGAACCAGGCGAAGGGTATGAGCCAGGGCGTGAACCAGGAGGAGTCCAACTCCATCACCTCTCAGGCCGGGCGGCAAATGGGTGTCACGAAGGCCGGTTTCGGGCTATCTTTCGCTATCGAGGGGACAGGCCCGGAACACTGTCACGACGCCGTGAGCCCGTAACGGCGCGTGACATCCAGAGGGGCAGCGTGGCCGATCGTGGCCGCATCGCGCCGCACAATGCCCCCGCAATGATGAGGCAAACCGTGACCGCGCCACCCGAGATCAACGCGACGATGGTCAAGTTCGGCTACCCGGAGACCCTGGTCAAGGAGTATTCCAAATGGATGGTTCAGGTGAGGGCCGCGCAGGTGACGCTGGGCTCGCTGGTTCTCGTCTGCAAAGATCCCGCCACCGCGTTCTCCCGGATCAGCGCCGAGGCCTTCCGGGAACTCGAGACGGTGATAGGAGAGGTCGAAGCGAGCCTTTCTAAGCTCTGGTCCTATCAGAAAATCAATTACCTCATGCTGATGATGGTGGACAAGGACGTTCATTTCCACGTCATTCCCCGATACGACGCCGAGCGCGTGTTCGAGGGGGTGAGGTTTGCGGACGCCGGCTGGCCGCGCGCGCCGGAGCTTACGAAGCCTAAGCTGCTCGAAGGCGAGATGCTGGAAAAGCTCGTTTCGTTCTTGCGCATAAACTGGCCGGAATAGATGATCTGAGCGGTTGCCGCAGGACGCGGCGAGATCAAGGCCTTTAGCAACCGGAGACGGCGGGGCGCTCAGGCCAAGGCGACGTGCCCGAGGTGCACCGGCTTGCGCCGCGACCCCCAGCCGCCGGGCCGTTCCTCGAACACGCCGGGCAACGGCGCGAGGCAGCTCATGCAGCGCCCGTCGGCCGTCAAGCTCCACTCGCTCAAACGATACCAGTCGCGCCCGATCAGCCGCTCGCCGCAGCCGTGGCAATAGGTGCTTTGGCCTTCGAAGTCGTGGACGTTTCCCGTGTAGACGTGGCGCACCCCGTTCTTGATCGCGATCTTGCGCGCCCGGGTCAGTGTCGCGGGCGGTGTCGGGGGCTTGTCCATCATCTTCCAGTCGGGATG
>JBHICL010000609.1:0-2421 GCA_046759605.1 Alphaproteobacteria bacterium
CAATCGTGCCCACGTTCACATGCGGCTTCGTACGCTCAAACTTCGCCTTGGCCATGGTCTTCGGTCTCGTTGTGGATCGACAGTTCGACCGCTTGCTTACCCGTGGCCGCGCCCGTGGCCGCGGCCGATTAGGTTACGCGGCCCGTGGCCGCCTGTTGGAGCGGGTGATGGGGATCGAACCCACGTCGCCAGCTTGGAAGGCTGGAGCTCTACCATTGAGCTACACCCGCGTCGTTCGCTGCGGTGACCCGCGACTCCCTGGCTTCCGCAAGGCTGCCGCCCGCCACTCCATTCTCAGATGCCTTCTCGTCCACCACCGATGCCGATGTGACGGTGGCCAACCGGAAGCCGGACCGTGGTGGAGGGGGTTGGATTCGAACCAACGTAGGCTGAGCCAACGGATTTACAGTCCGCCCCCTTTAACCACTCGGGCACCCCTCCAGAAAGCCACCGTGACCGCACGCCGATCGGCGCCGGTAGCGTCGCGAACTATGAGGATTTACAGCCTGCTGTCAACCGCAAATGGACAAAGCCCATCGCCCTGCCTGCCGCCTCGAGATCGATCAACGGGCAGGGGATCTTGCGAACCCACTTTGGACATAATAGTAGGGATGATGATGGCCAAGCGCAAGTCCCGATACGGCACTTCCCGAAGCGTCCGCGGCGGGCGGGGCGGCCGGCGTGGCGCCGGTCCGGTCTGGCTTTACGGCCATCATGCCGTCGCCGCGGCTCTCGCCAATCCCGAGAGGCGCTTCAAGCGGCTACTCGTTGCGGGGGACGAGGTGGCCGGCCGCCTGCCCACGACCGGCGACGTCCATCCGGAGCATGTGGGCGCAGACGACATCGCGGCGGTGCTGGCGCGCGACGCGGTACACCAGGGAGTGGCGTTGCTCGCCGAGCCACTGCCGCCGGTTGAAGTTCGTGAGCTGTGCGAGGCCGCACCGACCGGGGACGAGGCCGTGGTGGTCACCCTGGACCAGGTCACCGATCCCCGCAACATCGGCGCGGTGCTCAGATCCGCGGCGGCGTTCGGGGCCGTCGCGGTCATCGTCCAGGATCGGCGCGCCCCGACGGCGGGCGGCGCGCTGGCCAAGGCGGCCTCGGGCGCTCTCGAGCTGGTGCCGCTGGTCCGTGCCGTCAACGTGAGCCGGGCGCTCGGGATGCTCAAGCGCGCGGGCTTCTGGTGTCTCGGCCTCGACGCGGCCGCTCCCCGCACACTTGCCGAGGCGCGCCCGAACCGGCGAACCGTGCTTGTCCTGGGCGCCGAAGGCAAGGGACTTCGCCGCCTCACCAGAGAGAGCTGCGACGAGCTCGCGCGCATTCCCTTGCGGCCGGGTCTCGCCAGCCTCAACGTCTCGAATGCCGCGGCCATCGCCCTCTACGAGCTGACCCGCGACCGCGGCGAGGCGAAGCAATAGAAGCGCCTTCGAGGGTGTACGGAGGCATACGCCCTGCGCTATATGAAGCGACCTCCTGGACACGAGGACGAGTGCCGGCGTAGCTCAGTTGGCAGAGCAGGGGTTTTGTAAACCTCAGGTCCGCGGTTCGAATCCGTGCGCCGGCACCATATTCTGCCTGAATCCGGGCGCTTGACGCGCATCATGCGGGGAACGGCTTGAGATGGCCGCATCGGGGGCCGCCGAGGCATGAGCTCCGACACCCTTCGCGGTGGCCTGATCGGCTGTGGGTTCTTCGCCCAGAACCATTTGCACGCGTGGCGCGACGTGGCCGGCGCGGAGCTCGTGGCGGTGTGCGATCTCGACGCCGCCAAGGCGGGCGCGGCGGCGCGGACATTCGGCGTTCCTAATCACTACGCCGACGCGGTGGAGATGTTCTCGGGCGAGGAGCTGGATTTCGTCGACATCGTCACAACCATGCCGTCGCACCGAAGCCTCGTCGAGCTGGCGGCGAGCAAGGGTGTGCCCGCGATCTGCCAAAAGCCGTTCGCGCCCACGATGAAGGACGCGGAAGCAATGGTCGAGGCCTGCCGCTCGACCGGCGTCGCTCTCATGGTGCACGAGAACTTCCGATGGCAACGGCCACTGATGGCGCTGCACGACGCGATCGCAGGTGGCGGGATCGGGCAGCCGTTTTTCGGCCGGATCTCCTTTCGCAGCAGCCATGACGTCTACGCGAACCAGCCCTACCTCGCCAAGGAGGAGCGCTTCATTATCCTCGATCTCGCTATCCATCTGCTCGACGTGGCGCGCTACCTTTTCGGCGAGGCGAGGCGGCTGACATGCCACGCGGCGACAATCAAGGAGGGGATCCGGGGAGAGGACTCGGCGACGATGCTCCTCGGCCACGAGAGCGGGGCGACCAGCATCGTCGATTGCAGCTATGCCGCCGTGCGCGATCCCGATCCCTTCCCCGAGACCCTCATCGAGGTGGATGGCGACGAGGGCTCGGTCCGGCTCGACG
>JBHICL010000610.1:0-2417 GCA_046759605.1 Alphaproteobacteria bacterium
GCGGGGCCCCGGACGATCAGGCGGGCGCGCGGGCGGACGCCCGGCGATACTCCGCGGCGAGCCTCCGGTATCTCGCGGCCGCCTCGCTCATATGGGCGACCTCGTCCGGGCGCAACTGCCGCATGACCTTGGCGGGCACGCCGGACCAGAGCTCACCCGCCTTCACGTGCTTGCCCGGCGTGACCAGCGCGCCCGCCGCGACCATGGCGCCGGACTCCACGACGCTGCCGTCCATGACGCAGGCCCTCATGCCGATAAAGCAACCATCCTCGAGGGTGCAGGCGTGAAGCAGCGCCATGTGACCGATCGTCACGTCGTCGCCGATATAGGTCCCCTGGAGCGCCCGGCTTACGTGAATGACCGTTCCGTCCTGGATATTGGTCCGTTCTCCGATGCGGATGTCATTCACGTCACCGCGCGCGATCACGCCGAACCAGAGGCTCGACTCGGCGCCGATGACGACGTCCCCCACGACGACCGCCGTATCGGCGACATAGGCGTCCGCGGCGATCTCGGGCCAGACGCCGCGATAGGGCTGGAACACGCCGGTCATGGCTGTTTTCCGGGCAATTCCGGGCGGCCTTCTAGCACGGCCCCGGGGACCCGGCCAACTCCCCCTTGCACACCGGCGCTGAGCCGCTAAGCTTGGCGGGCTTGAGCGTTCTCGCGAAGAGGAAATCTCCCATGACCGCTGCCGCCGCTGTCGAGGGCGCAACAGCGCCGGTCGAACAGATGTTCTCGGCCAGGAAGATCGCCGGACGGGTGCGGCAGCTCGCCGACGGGTTGGCCGCCGAGCTTCCCGAGAGGGTGGTCGTCCTGTCGCTGCTCAAGGGCAGCTTCATATTTGCCGCCGACCTTGTCCGCGCGCTCCATGACCGGGGCGTCAAGTGCCGCGTGGAATTTCTCACCGTTGCCAGCTACGGCAACGCAACCGAGAGCTCCGGGCGGCTTCGGATCGAGGGCGAGCTACCCGACGATCTCGGAGACAAGGCCGTCCTTCTGATCGACGACATTCTGGACACCGGGCGCACCCTCAAATGGGCCCGCGACGCGGTCCTGGAAGCCGGCGCGTCGCGGGTGCTGACCTGCGTGCTCCTCGACAAGCCCGAGCGGCGCGAGGTGGACGTCGCGGCGGACTACGTGGGCTTCACGATCCCCGACCGGTTCGTGGTCGGCTACGGCATCGACTACGCCCAGCAGTACCGCGACCTGCCCTATATCGGCGCGCTCTCGGAGTGACCCGCAACCGGCCCGGGAGCTTGGGCCGGCTGGTCTTTCAGTTCTTGCGGCGCCGCGGTCAAGGGAACAACGGCTCCTGCTCGAGCCCCGCAGTCTCGTCGAGCCCCAGCATCACGTTCATGTTCTGAATCGCCTGACCGCTCGCGCCCTTGACCAGATTGTCGATCACCGAGACGACGATGGCGCGGTCCGGTATGCGGTCCGCGAACACGCCGATGAGGCAGTGGTTCGAGCCGCGCACGTGCCGGGTCGCGGGGGTGACGCCCGCGGGCACCACGCGGACGAAGGGCTCGTCCGCGAACCGCCGCACAAGCGCGTCGCGCAGCCCATCCGCCGTGGCGCCGGCGGCAAGCCTCACATAGCAGGTGAGCAGCTCGCCCCGGTTCATGGGCATCAGGTGCGGCGTGAAGTTGACGGTGACCGTCCGGCCGGCGGCGCGCGAAAGCTCCTGCTCGATTTCCGGCGCGTGCCGGTGCCGACCGACGCCGTAGGGATGGATCCCCTCGGCGACCTCGGCGAACAGGTTGGCCTCCTTGACGGCGCGGCCGGCGCCGGTGACGCCGGACTTCGCGTCGATGATCAGATCATCGGCCTCGATCAGTCCGACTTCCAACACGGGCGCCAAGGGCAGCAGCGCCGCCGTCGGATAGCAACCCGGGTTGGCGACGAGGCGCGCGCTCGCGACCCTCTCCCGCGCGAGCTCGGTGAGACCATAGACGGCCTCCCGCTGCAGCTCGGGAGCGCGATGCGGGTGGCCGTACCACTCGGCATAGGTATCGAGGTCGCCGAGACGGAAGTCGGCGGAAAGGTCGATCACCTTGAGCGTCGTGGGCAGGCCGGCGACGATCTCCTGCGTCGTGCCGTGAGGCAGACCACAGAAGGCCACGTCGACGCGGTCCCAAACCGCGTCATCGACGCGCACGAGCTCGGGCAGCGCGAGATGCGCCAGGTGCGGATAGACGTCGCCCAGCGGACGGCCGGCATGGCGATCGGCGGTGAGCACGGCGATCTCGGCGGCCGGGTGATGGCTGAGGAGCCGCATGAGCTCGGCCCCGGTATAGCCGCTGGCGCCGAGCACGCCGATCCTCACCTTGTTGTTCGCAGCCCGCGCCATCGTTTCCTCCCGGCATGGTTGGGGAGCACGGATCCCGCTGCCGGAGCATAGGCCGCCCGCCGAC
>JBHICL010000611.1:0-2405 GCA_046759605.1 Alphaproteobacteria bacterium
TGCATCTCGTAGCCGTCGATCACGGTCGCCGCGGCCGCGTTGGTGCCGGGGGTCCGTATCAGAATCGCCGGGATAGAGCCCCCGTATTCCGCGCCGACATAGGTGGAGACCAGCAGGATCAGGGCGACCACCGGTTCCATCGTGAAGGTAAAGGGCAGCAGAAGCGCCATGGCGATGGAGGGAGATATGCCCGGCAGGGCGCCGCCAATAATGCCCCAGGCAACGCCGCCGAATGCGGCGAAAACCGCCGGCGTCGTGGTGAGGACATTCCACGCGAGCGCCAACGGCTCCATGGCTCAGCCCTCGCTCACCCGCGAAACGTTGGCCCGGGACGGGCCGACGCGACGCGACCGAACACCCGGGCCTTCGGCCGATCGCCCTCGGTTCAGGTGCTTAGAGAGGCGAAAAGTTTCGACCATATCCCCGGCGGTTGGTCAATTTTGAGAATCTCGACGAAAAGAAACCAAAAGAATGTGGCGCCCGAGACCGCGATCGCCGGCAACCTCCAGGTGCGCCGCGTCCCCTGGTAAAGCGCCGTGACGACAATCACCAGGGCAATGCCGACGAAGTATCCGACGGCTTCGGCAATCAGCACATAGCCGATCCCGATGCCCAACATGCCCAAGGCGAGCAGGTGTCGGCGCCGAGCCTCCGGGTCGGCCTTCTTGAGCGCCTCGAATCCACCGCGCGTCACCATCGGCACGAGCGATTTAAGGATGAGAAGCGCGGAGAGGAGGCCAAGGACAAGGGCCAAGGACTTGGGCAAGCCGTCCGGTCCGACCGGGTCGGTCATGAAGCTCGTCCCGAGGTTGGCCGCTCCGTAATAGAAGAGGACCGAAAAGGCGAGCATTCCCGCCCCGGCGTAAAGATCCTTTTGCAACGCCCGTCTCTCCGCGCCAGTTACGAGTGACGACTATCGCCGCCGATCAGCTCTTGGGCATCTATTTCTTCTTTTTCTTCTTCTTACGCTTGGTGATGCCGTACTCCTTGAAGAACGCTTGCTGTCCCTTCGCGAAATCCGCGATGAACTTGCCGTACGCGGCGTGGGGCTTGAACGTCGGCACCAAAGAGCCCCGCTCATACCACTTCTTGAAGGCCGGGCTTGCCAGAACCTTCTGGATGCCCGCCTCCCAGGCCTTGATCACGTCGGGCGGCAGCCCTTTCGGACCGGCGATGCCGCGGAACTTCGTCACGACCATGTCGATCCCCTGCGCCTTCGCGGTCTTAACCTCCGGGAAATTGTCCAGGGGCGTGTCGGTGAAGGATCCGATCAGCCGGACTTTCTTGGCGTCGAGCTGCCCGCGCAGTTCCTGGACCTCGGCGACGCCGAGGTCGACGGTGCCGTTGAGCACGCTGATCAGCAGGTCGCCGCCGCCGTCGTGGGTCACGACGATGACGTCAACGCCGGCCACCTTCTTCAGCTGCTCCATGGCCTGCCGCTCGAGCGAGCCCGGGGTGCCCGTGCCCCATTTCTGCTTGCCGGGTCTGGCCTTGGCATCTTCGATGGCCTGTTTGAGGGACTTGAACGGACTTTCCGCACGCACGTAGACGACCTGCGGATCCAGGAAGATGTTTACGAGCGGTTCGAGATCCTTGTAGGTGTACTTCGGCTTGCTCAGAAGCGAGGTGTTGATGAAGGTGGGCGTCGTGCCGTAAAAGATCGATCCGTCGGCCGGCGAGGTGGCCATCTTCGCCATCGCCTTCGACCCGCTGCCGCCGCGCACGTTCTGGACCGCGAAATCGACGCCCATGATCGGCCCGAGATGCTTGACCATCTCGCGCAGGTAAACGTCGGTGCCGCCGCCTGGGCTCGAGTGGGTTATGAGGGTGACCGTCTTGTGCGGATAGCCCATCTGGGCGTGACCTTGCCCGGCCGCGAAGGCACAGGCGAGGACGGCCGCCACAATGGTCAGGAAACGAAGCTTCAAGATGTTCATCGGAAAACTCTCCCTTAAATGCTCTTATTCGTGGCCGTTGCGGCCATCCAAAAAGATTGTGCCTAAGGTTCACGAGGAGTCAACCCCAAGGCCCCCGGTCCGATCGAGGACCATCGGCGAGCGCCGTTCCCATGGGGCGTGATCGCGGCTCGCAACGAGGCGGCGTTACCAGAAAACCAAGCGATGGGGGATTAAAATCATGAAAGGACCGGAAGTCTCGCCGGTGACCTCCGGGCTCAGCGCCTATATCGCCGGAGCCCTGAAAAACAGGCTGGCGGAAGAGGTGGCGGAGAAAACCAAGCATCATCTACTGGACACCTTGGCCGCAATGATTTCGGGCTCGCGCCTCAAGCCCGGCCGGCTGGCGATAACCTATGCCCGTTCACAGGGCGGCAAACGGGAGGCGACCGTTTTGGGCAGCCGCTTCGTAACGACCGCCGTCAGTGCCGCCATGGTCAACGGAATGCT
>JBHICL010000612.1:0-2396 GCA_046759605.1 Alphaproteobacteria bacterium
CGCCTCATCGACTATCAGGACCGTGCCTACGCCCGGCTCTATCTCGACCGCCTTGCCTTGCTGCTCGAGCGGGAGCGGTCGCGCGAAGGCGATGCCTACGACTTTCGGCTCACGCGGGAGGCGGCGCGACATCTCGCGGTGTGGATGACCTTCGAGGACGTGATCCGCGTGGCCGACCTGAAGTCGCGCCCGGCCCGCTTCGTGCGTGTACGCGACGAGGCCGGCGCCGATGCGGACCAACCGGTTACCATCGTCGAGTACTTGAAGCCGGGCCTCGAGGAATGGTGCGCCATCCTGCCGGCCGCGATCGGCCGGCCGCTCTTACGATGGGCGGAACGTCGCGGCAAGCTGGACCGGTTCAATATCGGCCTCAGGGTCCGGAGCAGCCGCGTCGGGGGCTTTCTGATGCTATTCCTGCTCGCGCGTCTGCGGCCGTGGCGGCGCTGGACGCTCCGGTTCAAGGAGGAGCAACAGGCGATCGACGGGTGGCTCGACGCGACCGTGAAGGCCATCGAGATCGACTACCGTCTCGCTTTCGAGGTCGTGGAGCTGGCGCGGGCGCGCAAGGGCTACGGAGAGACCCGGCGGCGCGGGGTCGGCAAGTACGACCGCGTGATGGACGAGGTGGTGCGTCCCATCCTCGACTCCGGCGCGGCCGCGGCGTCCGCCGTCGACGCCGTTGCCAGGGTCCGGGAGGCGGCACTCAACGACGCCGAGGACGGAAGCTTCGAGCGGGCGCTCGAGGAACTCGGAACGACAGCCGGCTCCACCGACGACGCCGCGCCCCGACCCGCGCCGATGGAGGCGGCGAAATAGAAGAGCATGATCGCGCGCTTAGCTAGGCGCCGAGCCGGTCCAACAGCCGCTCCATGAAGCGGACACAGGCGTCCAGCTGCGAGATCTCGATGAACTCGTCGGGTTTATGCGCCTGGTCGATGCACCCCGGCCCACAGATAACCGTGGGAATGCCCAAGCCCTGGTACAGCCCGGCCTCGGTCGCATAGGAAACAGCGGCGGTCCGGTTGCTTTCGGTGAGCGCCATTGCAAGCGTCTCCGCGGTGGAGCCCTGCTCGGGGACCAGTCCGGGAACGTAGGCGAGGCGCTCGGTGGCGATCCCGGCCTTCTCCGACCGCGCCCGCATTTCCGGCAGCACCTTCGCCGAGGCGAAGCGCTCGAACCTCCTGAGCACGGTTTCGGACTTCGTACCCGGCAACAGCCGCATGTCCCACAGGAACGCGCATTCCCTCGGCACGATGTTCCCCGCCGTGCCGCCCTCGACGACGTTGACCGAAACCGTCGAATAGGGCGGATCGAACCGCGCGTCGCGCGCACCGCTTTCCAGCTCACGGGCAAGCCGGTCGAGCCACCCGATCAGCTTCGCGGCGTGCATGACCGCATTCACCCCGTGGTGGGGGCTCGCCGTATGGGCCTCGGCGCCCGCCAGGGTCGTCCGCATCAGCACGGTCGTCTTGTTGGCGTTGACCACCGCCATCTCCGTGGGCTCGCCCACGATGATGGCGCGCGGCCGGGGTCCGTTCTCGGCGAAATGATCGATGAGGCCGCGGACCCCGAGACAGCCGACCTCCTCGTCGTAGGTCAGGGCCAGATGAACGGGCGCGGACAGTGGACGCTCGAGTAACCGGGGAACGAACGCGAGGACGACCGCGATGAAGCTTTTCATGTCGGCCGTGCCGCGTCCGTAGAGCCGGCCATCGCGCTCCACCACCCGCCACGGATCCGACGCCCAGTCCTGACCGTCCACGGGAACCACGTCCGAGTGACCGGAGAGCACGACGCCGCCGTCCACGTCGGGGCCGACGGTGGCGAAGAGATTGGCCTTGGTGGCGGTCGCGTCGTGGATCAGGGTCGAAGCGATCCCGTGACCCCCGAGGTAGTCGGCGACCCAGCCGATGAGCTCGAGGTTCGAGTTGCGGCTGGTGGTGTCGAAAGCAACCAGCCTGTCGAGCATCTGGCGCGGGGTAAGGCGTTTTCCCGGCATGGCGAGCAGCAGACTACCTCGGCCGCGACCCGGCATCGACATCGGCGAGGGCACGCCTCAGGTCGCCGCCGTGCTGCTCGAGGAGCGCGCCTCCCGCGCCGGCTTCGAGCCCACGGGCAATCACGACCGCAAGTTTGACGTGGCCGCCAGCCGCCTCCAGCGCCATCCGGGCCGCTCCCTCTTCCACACCGGCAATATGCCGCACGATCCGGACGGCCCGCGCGCGCAGCTTGTCGTTGGTGGGTATCAGGTCGACCATCAGGCCGTCGTGGGTCCGTCCCAGGCGGATCATCGTGAGGGTCGAGAGCAGTCCCAGGGCCACCTTCTGCGCCGTTCCGGCCTTCATGCGCGTGGAGCCGGCGATCGTTTCGGGACCGGTATCAAGCAGGATCGGGTG
>JBHICL010000613.1:0-2395 GCA_046759605.1 Alphaproteobacteria bacterium
ACCTGCTCCTCTCGCCCCAGGCCGTCGATCGCCTCGCCCGATGCGAGATCGACAAGAAGCCCCGAGGCAGACCCAAGGCCTCGGACCACACGCCGGTGTGGTGCGAGCTGCGCGATAGCATCGACGCGAACGACCCGGCCTAGCGGCCGGGCGGCGCGGCAGCTCGCCCTGCCACGGTCCCCCGACTCCCTATGCGCCGCGCCTATATGTCGGCATAGACGTGGGTCTCGGCGCGCGCCCCGGGATGGGTCACCGCGCCGGCGCACGCCGGTCCCACCTGCTGGGCGTAGCGCCACAGCGCCCCCGACTGGAAGTCGATCGGCCTCGGCTTCCACTCCCTGCGCCGCGCCTCCAGCTCGGCCGCCGACAGCTCCACATCCAGGGTGCCCGCCTCGGCGTCCATCGAGATCATATCGCCGTCGCGGAGCAGGCCGATGGGCCCGCCGACGGCCGCCTCGGGTCCGATGTGCCCGACGCAGAACCCGCGGGTCCCGCCGGAGAACCGGCCATCGGTGATGAGCGCCACCTTCTCGCCCATGCCCTGGCCATAGATGGCGCTGGTGGTCGACAGCATCTCGCGCATGCCGGGGCCGCCCCGGGGGCCCTCGTAGCGGACGACGATCACGTCGCCGGCCTCGTATCGCCGCGCGAGCACCGCCTCGAGGGCGTCCTCCTCGCAGTCGAACACGCGGGCGGGACCGCGGAACCGCAGCTCCTTCATGGCGGCGACCTTCACGATGGCCCCTTCGGGCGCAAGGCTGCCCTTGAGGCCCACCACGCCGCCCGTCTCGCTGATGGCCCGCTCCGTGGGATAGACCACATCCTGATCGGTGGGGAACACCACGTCCGCGTGGTTCTCGGCCAGGGTCTTGCCCGAGACGGTGAGCCCATCGCCATGCAGGTGGCCGCCGTCGAGCAACGCCTTGATGAGGATCGGCACGCCGCCCGCGTCGTACAGGTCCTTCGCGACGTACTTGCCGGCGGGCTGGAGGTCGGCGATGTACGGGGTCCGGCGGAAGATCGCCGCAACCTCGTCGAGGCCGAACTCGATCCCCGCCTCATGCGCGATGGCCGGCAGGTGGAGCGCCGCGTTGGTGGACCCGCCGGAGGCCGCCACCACGACGGCCGCGTTCTCAAGCGCCTCGCGCGTGACGATGTCGCGCGGACGAATGCCGCTTTCGATGAGGCGCATGACGGCCTCCCCCGAGGCCTCGGCGAAGGCGTCGCGGCTTTCATAAGGGGCCGGCGGCATGGCCGAGCCCGGGAGCGCGAGACCCATCGCCTCGGAGACGCACGCCATCGTGTTGGCCGTGAACTGGCCGCCGCAGGAGCCGGCGGAGGGACACGCGACGCATTCGAGCTCGTGCAGGTCTGCCTCGCTCATGGACCCGGCCGCGCGCGCCCCCACGGCTTCGAACACGTCGACGATCGTCACGTCCCGACCCCTGAACCGCCCGGGAAGGATCGAGCCCCCGTAGAGAAAGACCGACGGCACGTTGAGGCGCACCATCACCATCATCAGGCCCGGCAGGGACTTGTCGCACCCGGCGACGCCCACCAGCGCGTCGTAGCAGTGCCCGCGCATGGTGAGCTCGACCGAATCCGCTATCACCTCGCGGCTCACGAGGGACGACTTCATCCCGGCGTGGCCCATGGCGATGCCGTCGGTCACCGTGATCGTCGTGAACTCCCGCGGGGTGCCGCCGGCCGCCTTGACGCCCTTCTTGACGGCCTGGGCCTGCCGCGAGAGCGCGATATTGCAGGGCGCGGCCTCGTTCCAGGTGGTGACGACGCCGACGAAGGGCTGCCCGATCTCCTCCTCGGTCATGCCCATGGCGTAGTAGTAGGCCCGGTGCGGCGCGCTGGTGGCGCCTACCGAGACGTGACGGCTGGGCAGCCTTGATTTATCGAACCTGCCATTCCCTGCCATGGACCCATCCTCCGCTTTGCCAGGACACCGTGCTCGCCGGCGAGCATAACGCCCCCACCCCGGCGATGCCTAGCGGGCCGGGACTCCGTTGTGAGGCGAGCTAAGCGGCGCTCAGGCGATCGAGGGCGCTCCGCAGCCTGTCCCGCGCCGTGGCGGCCGCGGTGCGGCGTTCGCGCTGCTCCTCGACCACCTCGGCCGGCGCCTTGCCGGTGAAGTTCTCGTTGGCGAGCTTCTCGTCGAGCTTGTCGATGTCGCCGGAGAGTCTCTCGATCTCCCGCGTGAGGCGCGCCCGTTCCTGGTCGAGGTCGACGACGTCCGCGAGCGGGAGGGCCACGGTCGCCTCGTCCACGACCGTCTGCACCGAGCCACTCTGCGGCTCGGCGTCCATCTGGATCTCGCTCAGGCGGGCGAGACGCCGGATCGGCTCACCGTGCCTCGCCACGCGGCCGCGCGTTACCTCGCTCG
>JBHICL010000614.1:0-2390 GCA_046759605.1 Alphaproteobacteria bacterium
GAAGCCTCGCGCCCGCGGCGTCCGTGGGCTACAGTGCGGCCCGATATGCCGGGAAGGGGAGTGTGTCCACCGCCGTCGAACGCAGGCTGACGACCGTCCTGTGCGCGGACGTGAAGGGCTACAGCCGCCTCATGGACGCGGACGAGGAGGCCACGCTCGCGACCCTCAAGGAGTACCGCGACGCCATCGGCGGCTTCGTGGAGCGGCACCGCGGGCGGGTGGTGAGCACCGCGGGCGACAGCATGCTCGCCGAGTTCGCGAGCGTCGTCGAGGCGGTGCAGTGTGCCGTGGAGATCCAGCGCGAACTAGCGGTTCGCAACGACCGGCTGTCTCGGGACCGGCGCATGGATTTCCGCATCGGCATCAACCTGGGCGACGTCATGGTCGATGGCAGCGACCTGTTCGGCGAGGGCGTCAACATCGCCTCCCGCCTCGAGGGGCTGGCGGAGCCCGGCGGCATCTGCATCTCCGGCACCGTCTACGACCAGATCAAGAACAAGCTCACCCTGGGCTACGACTTCCTCGGCCGGCGGTCGGTGAAGAACATCACCGAGGAGGTCCCGGTCTACCGCGTCTTGATGGACGGCCAGCCGGGCGCCGCGCCGCGGCGGCGGGACGAGCGCGACCGCGCCGATCCACAAGCGGCGGATTCGACGCCTCCTCAGGCGTTGCACGCGGCGCAGTTCGGCCGGCGCGCGGGCCGGGCCGCGGTCCTCATCGTGTTCCTGTTCATCATCGATCTGTTCACCGGCCGCGGTTGGTGGGTGCACTGGCCCGCCGCGGTGATCCTCGCGCTCGTCGCCCTCGACTACCTGCGGAAGTTCGGCCCGGAGACGCGCCGCGGCCACCATAGGCGCCGGGGCAGGTAGACGCTCGACGCTACTTCACCGCGCCGGCCGTAAGTCCGGCGATAAAGCGATCGAGGAAAAAAGTGTAGAGGAGCGCCACCGGAATGCTTGGGATGAGCGCACCGGCCATCAACGGACCCCAACGGAAGACATCCCCCCGAATCAACTCCGTCGGCACGCCGATGCTTACGGTCTTTTGAGCGGACCGGGAGATGAAGGCGAGAGCATAGATGAACTCGTGCGTCGATAGGGTAAAGCTGAAGACCACCAATGTGATGAGCCCCGAGATCGACACCGGAAGGACGACCCTCAGCATCGCTCCAACGCGGGTGTAGCCGTCGATCAGGGCCTGTTCCTCGATGTCGCGGGGAATCGATTTGAAGAAACCCATCAGCAGCCAGGTGCCGAAGGGAATGGTGAAACTGGGGTAGATGACGATCAGGGACCATACGGATTCCTGGAGCCCCAACACCGCGATAACCCGCGACATAGGGATAAACAACAAGGTTGGCGGAACCAGGTAGGTGAGGAATATCCCGATGCCCAGGGTCTCTCCCAGCCGTCCCGTCCACCGCGCCAGGCTATAGGCGGCAGGAACGGCCACGGCGAGTGTAATCACCGCGACGAAAATTCCGACGAACGCGGTGTTGACAAGGTATTTGGGGAACGCAGTCTCGAAGAACAGCAGGTCCAGGTGCACCAGCGTTGCAGGTTCATTGAGAATGTAGGGATTGTTCTCCGGAGAGAACAAGTCGTGGTCTCGCTTGAACGTCGTGATGAGCATCCAATAGAACGGAAAGGCGCCGAACAAAGCGAAGAAGCCGAGGACACCGTAGAGCGCGCTTCTGGTGCCTAATTGCTCGAAACGCGCCATCACACCGTCTCCGTCCGTCGGGCCAGTTTCAGCACGACGATGGCGACCCCGGCCAGAACTGGGAAAAGGAAGAGGGCGATCGCCGCGCCCTGGGCAAGGTCTCCCGCTTCGATGCCCTTGAAGAAGGCCCAGCTGGCCAAGACCTGGGTGCTATGGATCGGCCCGCCTCGGGTGAGCACATAGACCACCGTCATGTCGGTAAACGTGAAAATGACTCCGAAGAGCACGGCAATGCTCATAATCGGGAGAAGCAGGGGGATGGTGATCTCGAACAAGCGCCGCCAGAAGCCGGCCCCGTCGACCTCCGCGGCGTCCAGGATGTCCTGAGGCAGCGAGCTCAGCCCTGCCAGCAGAATCACCGTCGCCAAGGGGAGCATGCGCCATATGTGGACCAGGATCACCGAGGACATCGCCAATCCCGGCACCCCGAGCCAGTAGAGATTGGACAAAGGTCCCAGGACCGCATCGGATGTGCCGAGAAGGCCCAGGTGCCGCAGCGTCCAGTCGATGGGGCTGAAAATGGAGTCGAGCATCCATAGCCAGCCGAGAGTGCCCAGGGCTATGGGGGCCGTCCACGGCAGGAGGATCAGGAAGCGTACCAACCACTTGCCGCGAAAATCCTTGAGCAAAGCGATGGCCAGCGCTTTCGCCAGCACCACGACGAACAG
>JBHICL010000615.1:0-2388 GCA_046759605.1 Alphaproteobacteria bacterium
ATGACCGAACACCCTTCACATCATCCGCTGCCCGTTTCTTCGAGGCCGATCGGCGCCCCGAGGCGCGGCCATTGTATCAGGCGTTCCGATCGATGGGCGAGCCTGCCCTGTTCACGCGTTATCCGCAGCTTAAAAACATCCCGACGTCACCTGAAGCTCTGCGTCTTTGTTGGAGCCTTGACTAGAGCATTTTCCGATCATTCTGGCTCGTAGCCGGCTGCGGTGAAGAAGTTGCGACATTCTCTGGGCGTAAAGATATCGACGGCTTGAGCGATGGCGTCCCAGAGGTCGTCGAGGGTTCGGGCGGCGATGCGTTTGAGGAAGGCCTTGAACTTGGCGAAGGCCATCTCGATGGGGTTGAAGTCTGGGCTGTAGGGCGGCAAGAAGCGCAGCTCGGCCCCGACCTTCTCGATGGCTTGGCGGACCGCGGTTGGCTTGTGGGCGGGCAGATTGTCCATGACGACGATGTCGCCGGGCTTCAGGGTCGGGACGAGGACCTGCTCCACATAGGCGAGGAAGGCGGCAGCGTGCATGGCGCCGTCGAGGACCATGGGCGCTGTCACGCCCTCGAGCCTGAGCGCGCCGACGAATGTGGTGGTCTTCCAGTGGCCGTGGGGCACCGCTGCCCGGCAGCGGTCCCCGCGCGGGGCTCGGCCATAGCGCCGGGCCATCTTGGTCGAGGCCCCGGTCTCGTCGATGAACACCAGCCGCTCGGGGTCGAGGTCGGGCTGAGCCTCGAACCAGGCCCGGCGGCGGCGCGCCACGTCAGGCCGCTGCTGCTCGCTGGCGTGCGCGGTTTTTTTTGAGCGTGATGCCGCGCCGCTCGAAGAAGCGCCACACCGTACTTTGCGCCACCCGCAGCCCATGCGCCTCCTCCAGATGCGCGGCGATCTCTGCCAGCGTCATGTCCGGCGTCTCATCGACCAGGGCCAGGATCTCATCAGCGTGCACCTCAATGCGGCGCGAGCGGTTGTCCCCGCCCTGAGGCCGCGGTTCAAAATGGCCCGTCTGGCGCCACTGATGGACCCATCTCACCGCCGTCGAGGCCGCAACCCCGAACCGCTCCGCCGCCGCGCGCCGCGTCATCCCACCGTCCACCGCCGAAATCACCCGATGCCGCAAATCACTTGAAAGAGGTCTCGTCATGCAGGCTGGCCTCCTTCTCCAGCCTCTACCTTGAATCAGAAATTCGGCCCCAAGGGAATCCCTCATGATTCACAGCGCTCGGAAAGTGCTCTAGTGCTCCAAGATCTTGGACAGGAAGAGTTGGGTGCGTTCGTGGCGGGCGGTGGTAAAGAACGCATCGGTCGGCGCCTCCTCGACGATGCGGCCTTCGTCCATGAACACGACCCGATGGGCGACTTTGCGGGCGAAGCCCATCTCGTGGGTGACCACGATCATGGTCATGCCCTCCTGGGCGAGTTTAGTCATCACGTCGAGGACCTCGTTGATCATTTCCGGATCGAGCGCCGAGGTCGGCTCGTCGAACAGCATGGCGATGGGGTCCATGGCCAAGGCCCGGGCGATGGCGACGCGCTGCTGCTGGCCGCCGGAGAGCTGGGCCGGGTGCTTGTGGGCGTGCTCGGCAAGGTCGACGCGTTCCAACAGCTTCATGCCGCGCTCCTCGGCCTCGTCCCAGTCGCGCCCCAAGACCTTCATTTGGGAGAGGCAAATGTTCTTGAGCGCGGTCATGTGCGGGAACAGCTCGAAGTTCTGGAACACCATGCCGATGCGCGCGCGCAGCTTGGGTAGGTTGGTGGACTTGTCGCCGACGGAGATGCCGTCCACGGTGATGGTGCCTTCGCGAAACGGTTCCAAGCCATTGATGCACTTGATCAGCGTGGACTTACCCGATCCCGACGGGCCGCAGACGACGATCACCTCGCCCTTGTCGACCTTGGTTGAGCAATCGTCGAGGACCCGAAAAGCGCCGAACCACTTAGAGACGTTCTCAACCTCGATCATATCGCGTACTGCCTTTGCAGTTTCCGGACCCAGAGAGACCCGATCATGCAGAGCACGAAATAAACCACCGCGGCGGTGAAGTACAATTCCACCACCCGGTTGTCGCGCACCGCGATCAGATCCGCCGCCGTCAGGAAGTCCTTGAGCCCCACCACATAGACCAGCGAGGTGTCCTGGAACAGGACGATGGCCTGGGTGAGAAGCACCGGCACCATGTTGCGAAACGCCTGGGGCAGGACGACGTAGCCCATGGTCTGCCTATACGTCAGGCCGAGGGCCAAACCGGCATTGATCTGCGCCCGCGTCACGCTCTGGATGCCGGCGCGGATGATCTCGCAGTAATAGGCGGCCTCGAAAAGGGTGAAGGCGATCAGCACCGAACCCAGGCCGCCGATGGCCTCCAAGCCTATGATGGGCATGGCG
>JBHICL010000616.1:0-2379 GCA_046759605.1 Alphaproteobacteria bacterium
ATGCCCGCTTGAAGTTATTCCCATCCTGGAGTTTCTTTGGGCCCGCGTTTGCCGACATCGGACGCAGAGGCTGAGACAGCTGCGCAACCAACAGGCCGGATAAAGCTTTATGACGAAACTGATCGACCCGCATGGCGGGGTCTTAAGGGTATGTTATCTGCCGGACGAGGAGGCCGCCGCGGAGAGGGCCGCGGCGATCAATTATCCGTCGTGGACTTTGACGCAGCGGCAGCTGTGCGACGCCGAACTGCTGTTGAACGGCGCCTTCTCGCCGCTGGCCGGATTCATGGGCGAGGAGGACTACGACCGGGTGGTCGAGGAGATGCGCCTTCCCGACGGCACGTTGTGGCCGATCCCGATCACCCTGGACGTGACCGAGGCGTTCGCCGAATCGGTGGATCTCGGGGAGGTCATCGCCTTGCGCGATGCGGAAGGGCTCCTGATCGCGACGATGACGGTGCAATCGAAGTGGACGCCGGACAAGCGCCGCGAGGCCGAGCTCGTGTTGCAGACCACCGACCCCGCGCATCCCGGCGTGGCCTATCTGTTCGACCGCGCCAACCCGGTCTGTCTGGGCGGCCCGCTTGCGGGCGTCGAGAAACCGGTTCACTACGACTTCAAGAACCTGCGCGACGACCCGCAGGATCTGCGGCGCAAGTTCCAGGACTGGGGGTGGTCCAACATCGTCGCCTTCCAGACCCGAAACCCGATGCACCGGGCGCACCAGGAAATGACCTACCGCGCCGCCCAGACGGCCGAGGCAAACCTGTTGATCCACCCTGTCGTGGGGATGACCAAGCCGGGCGACGTCGACCATTTCACGCGCGTGCGCTGCTACGAGCACATCCTCAGGACCTATCCGGAACAGACCACGGTGCTGAGCTTACTCCCGCTCGCCATGCGCATGGCCGGGCCGCGCGAGGCGGTGTGGCACGCGATCATCCGCAAGAACTATGGCTGCACGCACTTCATCGTCGGCCGCGACCACGCCGGGCCCGGCAACGACGGTTCGGGCAATGACTTCTACGATCCTTATGCCGCGCAAGAGATGCTGCGCGCCTTCGAGGACGAGCTTAAGATCGCAATGATCCCCTTCAAGGAGATGGCCTTCGTTCAGGATCGCGGCCAGCATCTCCCGGCGGACGAAGTGGCGCCGGACGAGACCGTGCTCAGGATTTCAGGCACCGAGTTCCGCCGCCGGCTGGAGGCGAGCCTGGACATCCCGGATTGGTTCACTTTCCCCGCTGTCCTCGACGAGCTGCGCCGGACTTACCGCCCGCGCCACCGGCAAGGCTTCACCCTGTTCTTCACCGGACTGCCGTCCGCCGGTAAATCGACCCTCGCCAACGCCGTGATGGTGAAGCTCCTCGAACTCGGGGGTCGCACGATCACCCTGTTCGACGGTGACGTCGTGCGCCGGCGGCTGTCGAGCGAACTCGGGTTTTCGCGGGAGCATCGCAACATGAACGTGCTCCGCATCGGCTATGTCGCGAGCGAGATCACGAAGGCCGGCGGCATCGCGATCTGCGCGCTCATCGCGCCCTATGCGAGCGTGCGCCGCCAGGTCAGGGAGCTTGTCGAATCGTGCGGCGGCTTCGTCGAGGTCTATGTTTCGACCCCCATCGAGATCTGCGAGAAACGCGACCGAAAGGGGCTTTACGAGAAGGCCCGGGCCGGTCTGATCAAAGGGGTCACCGGCATCGACGATCCTTACGAGCCGCCCGAGACGCCTGAGATGGACATCAGCACCGAAGACTACACGCCCGACGAAGAGGCCCAAAAGGTGCTGCTGAAGCTCGAGGCCCTGGGCTTCATCAAATAACCGCCACCCGGCGCCGCGTCTGGCGTCCGTCGAAATCCGTCGTCGGATGGCCTCGGACGCCAATTTGTGCTAACGTTCTCACAGCCGGAGAGCTCATCCGCGAAACATCGGATTCTATCCCCCCGGAAGCGTCCGCGAGATGGACAGAGTTAGGATTCATGGACAGGAACCGGCAAGACATATCCCCTTGGGTGTGGCTGGCCTTTCCGGTGGCATTGATAACCGTCGTCTATTTCATTGCGTATTACGACGCCGAATTCTACTTCCGTTGGATCGCGGGAGAACTCGGCCTACTGGAACTTGCTCAGCCGGTGATCGCGGCGGTTGCCGCCTGTTACGGCCTGAGGATCCTCGCCCTGCGGCCGGCCTGGCCGAAGAAATGGCTCGGCCCGTGGACAGTCCTTCTCGTCCTCGGCTGCATTTATATTGTCGGAGAAGAAGTGAGCTGGGGCCAGCATTTAGTTGGCTGGGGCACGCCGGAATGGATGGACAGACTCAACGACCAGGGCGAAACCAACCTTCACAACATAAGCAGCTGGTTCGATCAAAAACCACGC
>JBHICL010000617.1:0-2378 GCA_046759605.1 Alphaproteobacteria bacterium
GACGGCAAGTTTACCAACACCTTTATCGGTTACGGGCCGGAGACGACCAACGCCGCGATCGAGCTCACCTACAATTGGGGCCGTGAGGCGCCCTACGAGCTCGGGACCGGATTTGGTCACCTGGCCGTCGAGGTTCCCGACGTCTATGCGACCTGTGAACGGCTCGAGAAAGAGGGCGTCAAGATCACGCGTCCGCCGGGGCCGATGAAACACGGGACACGTGTCATCGCCTTCGTCGAGGACCCCGACGGCTACAAGGTGGAGCTGCTCGAATCACTCGGGTAGAGCGCGGTGCGCAGGGCATTCACGAAAGGCGCCGCTCCTCGCCACCGCCTACGTCGTGGTCGTTTTCTCCATTGTCGTCCAAGGCCGGACCGTCGGGTCTCTGGTCGAAAGGGTCGTGGGAGACGAGTCGACCGGCGCTGCCGCGTGAGAGAGTCTTGCGGCTTCAAAAGGGAGTCGTTTTGGGGTTGGATGTGTTGTTCGGCTTCGTGATGTTCTGAGCGGCGATGCAAGAGATTACCCTCAGGATCGATGAGATATATGTCCCGGCCAAGCGCCGCCGCTCCGTGAATCGCGAGTCTGTCAATGCGATCGCTGAAAGCATCTTGGAGATCGGTTTACGGGTGCCGATCTCCGTTCGCCGCGATGACAAACGATTTGTCCTGGTATCCGGACTGCAGCGGCTGGAGGCTTGCAAGGCCCTTGGTGAGGAGACCATAGCGGCGATCGTCGTCGGAACGCCGCAACACTGAGCCGGAAACATTGCCCTCGCACGGTCCCAAGTTGCACTCTTAGTGTCCGTCCGGAAAGAATTTGATTCGTTGGAATCGTTTGTGATTCTGTTGTGGTCACCGATTCGTTTTTCAGGAGGTGGCCGATGTGGACGCGCGAGAACCGAGGTCTTTACGAGCGCAAGGGTCTTCGTTATCCGAGCGATTTGAGGGATGAGGAATGGGCCTTGATCGAGCCCCTGATCCCGCCGGCCAAGCGCGGCGGGCGGCGGCGCGAGGTGGATGTGCGCGAGGTGATGAACGGGGTTCTCTATGTTCTGGAGACCGGCTGCCAGTGGCGCGCGCTGCCCAAGGACCTGCCGCCCAAGTCCACGGTGCACGATTATCTCATGCTGTGGGACTGGGACGGCACGCTGGAGCGGGTCCATCACGCGCTCTACCTCATGACCCGGGATCTGGAAGGCCGCGAGGCCTCGCCCAGCGCCGGGGTGATCGACAGCCAGAGCGTGAAAGGCGCGGAAAAAGGGGGGCGCGCATCGACCCGCCGGGCTATGACGCGGGCAAGAAGGTCAAAGGCAAGAAGCGCCATCTCCTCGTCGATACCCTCGGCCTGATCCTCTCGGTCGTCGTCCACCCGGCCGACCTGCAGGACCGCGACGGCGCCCTTCTGGTCCTGAACCGCCAGACGCGCCGGCTCTTTCCCTTCCTGGAGACGATCTTCGCCGACGGCGCCTACGGCGGCCAAAAGCTGCGCCGGGCCATGGCCGATGCCGCCTGGCGGATCGAGCTGGTCAAACGCTCCGCCCAGGCCAAGGGCTTCGAGGTCATCCCCAGGCGTTGGGTCGTCGAGCGCACCATCGCCTGGATCAACCGGTGCCGCCGCCTCGCCAAGGACTACGAAAACCTCAACCGAACCGCCATCGCCTTCATCCGTCTGGCCAGCATCAGGCTTATGCTCAGAAGGCTCACCCGCTATTGTTATCCCTCATGAACTTCCCGGACGGACTCTTAGACCAACGCGCTGTACTGGCGCCGGCGCCGCCGTCGGCGCCACGACCCGCCGGGCGGCCACCGCCGAGCCTCATGATCTGCGTGCGATCACGTCGATCTCGACGAGAGCATCGCGCGCCAAGCCCGTGACGCCGACGCAGGTGCGCGCCGGCCGGCGCTCCGACGGGAAATAACTCGCGTAGACCCGGTTCATCGCGGCATAGTCCTGCGCGAAGCGCGTGAGGAACACGCGGGCCGCCACCACCTGCTCCAGGCCCAAGCCGACGCCCCTCAACACCACGGCCAGGTTCTCCATGACCTTTCGCGTCTGGGCTTCGATCCCGCGCGGCATGGCAGCGGCGTCATCCCCGGGGTCGCTCGGCAGCTGCCCGGTGACGAACACCCAGCCGTCCGTTTCTACGGCGTGGCTGTAGGGCGCCACCGGCTTTGGCGCTCCGTCGATCATGTGGAATATGGGCGCGGTCATCGGGCGTTTCCTCCTCGAGAGCCATCCGTGCGGCTTATCAGATTAACCGCGACGCGCTCGAACGGCTGACTCAAAAGAACAGGGCTGGCGTGCCTCGTCCCGGTCGGATGAGATCGCCGGGCGGCGGCTCAGGGCGCGGATTGCCGGAATGGCGAACCCTTCCATCA
>JBHICL010000618.1:0-2374 GCA_046759605.1 Alphaproteobacteria bacterium
GATTTTCCACGAGCAGGCCGGCCCGCTCGCGGAGAAGATGGAGGCGGGCTTTCGGGAGAACGCGCTCAACTACATGCTGGTGCTGCGTCTCATTCCCGTCTTCCCTTTCTGGCTTGTCAACCTGGCGCCCGCTTTCCTGGGCGTCTCGGTGCGTGTGTTCGTGATCGGCACGTTCGTCGGCATCATCCCGGGCACCTTCGTCTACGCGAGCGTCGGCAACGGCCTGGGCGCGGTGTTCGACGCCGGCGGCGCACCCGACCTGGGGATCATCTTCGAGCCCGAGATCCTGCTCCCGATCATTGGATTAGCGCTTCTCGCCCTGTTGCCCGTCATCTACAAGAAGATCCAGGCGCGACGCGGCTGATACGGCCCGTGCGCGAGGCGCGAGGAGGGGCTCAAATCAAGGCCGACATCTGCGTGATTGGCGGCGGCTCGGGCGGCCTCTCGGTCGCAGCCGGCACGGCACAGATGGGCGCGTCCACCGTGCTCTTCGAACGGGGCAAGATGGGCGGCGACTGCCTGAACTACGGCTGCGTGCCGTCCAAGGCCCTGCTGGCGGCGGCGCGGGCGAAGGCGGCCGTCGAGCAGGCAGGTGTGTTCGGCGTGCACGCCGAGGCTCCGCGGGTGGCTTTCAACGAGGTGCACGATCATGTGCACGGGGTCATTGCCGCCATAGCGCCCCACGACAGCGTCGAGCGCTTCGAGGGGCTGGGCGTTACGGTCTTCCAGCAGGCGGCGCGCTTCACGGGACCGCAAGAGGTGACGGCGGCGGACGGTACGGTGGTCCGCGCGCGGCGCTTCGTCATCGCCACCGGTTCCTCGCCCGCGGCGCCGCCGATCGAGGGTATCGCCGGGATCGACTACCTGACCAACGAGACGGTCTTCGACCTGACCGAGTGCCCGGAGCACCTGATCGTGATCGGCGGCGGCCCCATCGGCCTCGAGCTGGCCCAGGCGCACCGGCGCCTCGGCGCGCGCGTCACGGTGCTGGAGATGTACACCGTGCTGGGCCGCGACGACCCCGAGCTCGCCGAGATCGTCAAGGCGCGGGTGCTGGCCGAGGGCATCGAGATACACGAGGGCGTCGAGGTCGTCCGGTTCGAACGCAATGGCGGCGGCGTGACCGCGGTCGCCGCGAGCGACGGCCAGGAGCACCGCATCGGGGGCAGCCATCTCCTCGTCGCCACGGGCCGCGCGCCGACGGTCGACGGTCTTGACCTGGAGAAAGCCGGGGTAGCCTATACGCGAAGCGGTGTCGAGGTGGATCGTCGGCTTCGAACGACGAACAAGAAGATCTTCGCCATCGGCGACGTGGCCGGAGGGTATCAGTTCACTCACGTCGCCAGCTATCACGCCGGGATCGTCATCCGCAACGCGCTCTTCCGTCTTCCCGCCAAGGTCGACGAGAAGGCGATCCCGTGGGTCACCTATACCGATCCCGAACTCGCCGGCGTCGGCCTCACGGAGGCTCAGGCGCGGGAACGCCACGGCGAGGTGCGGGTGCTGCGCTGGCCGTTCAAGGATAACGACCGTGCGCAGGCCGAGCGCACGACCGAGGGAACGATCAAGGTGGTGACCGATAGGCGCGGCCGCGTCCTCGGCGCCGGCATCGTCGGCAGCCACGCGGGCGAGCTGTTGCAGCCCTGGGTTCTGGCGATCGAGAGGGGGCTCAAGGTGGGGGCCATGGCCAACCTGGTCGTCCCCTATCCCACGCTGGGTGAGGTGAACAAGCGGGTTGCCGGCAGCTTCTACACGCCTACCCTATACTCCGAGCGAACGCGCCGAATTGTGCGCCTGTTGCGGTACCTGGGCTAAAGCCAGGCGCCTATGGGTGGCGGGGAGCATGCCAGGCTTTGCGATAACCGCCTCAAGCGTTTTCTGATAAAAACATAACATGTTCGGTGAAATAAAATTTCGGCCACCACGGCTGGCGAAGAGCCTGTCGGCGCGGCTGCTGGTGTTGACGATCTTCTTCGTCATGTTGGCCGAGCTGCTCATCTACGCGCCGTCTCTCGCCAACTTCAGACAGACATGGCTCGAGGACAAGCTGGCGGCGGCCCATTTGTCGATCCTGTCCCTCGAAGCGATTCCGGAGGACATGATCAGCGACGAGGTCAAAGAGGCGCTGCTTACCCACGTCGACGCTCACGCGGTGGTGCTGAAGAAGCCGGACCGCCGGTTGCTGCTCTACACGAAGAAGCCCCCGACGATCGAGGTCACGGTGGATCTCGAGGACCGAAGTTCCATGATGCTTATCGGCGACGCATTCGCGACCCTCGTGCAATCGCGGAACCGGATCATGCGCCTGCTTGGCCCGTCACCGCGGGACCCCGGGCTCGGCGTCGAGGTGGTCCTGGACGAGGCGGACCTGCGC
>JBHICL010000619.1:0-2374 GCA_046759605.1 Alphaproteobacteria bacterium
TAGCCTTCGCTCCTCGGCCACCAGCAGGTCCTCGGTCAGGATACCGGCGGATCCGGCGTCCGCCGTTCGACCTTCGGTCTCCGCGGCCACCGGCTCGGATCGTCGATGTTCGCGATCCTGGACCGGCGGTTCCCCTGGCTCCGCCGAGTGAAGAGAGAACGCGTAAACCTGGTGCTCGCGGACATGCTTGTCTTTCTTGGTTCCGAGATAGCTGAACAGCTTCTCGTTGGCCGCGTCGAGACGCGCCACGACCTCGTAATAAGCGCGCGACACCAGAATCTCGTCGTCGCCGGCGAAGCTCATGATCCTCTGGGCCACGTTGATGCCGTCACCGACCACGTTCTCCTGGCCGTTCAGGTCTATGACGAGCTTGACGGGGCCGAGATGGATACCGGTGCGAAGCGTCTGCGCCGCCTCTCCTGTCTCCTTCCTGACCTTGTCCCCTACCGCCGTCGCCACGAACAGCGCGTCTTCCGGGTCACCGAGAAAGCACAACGCGACGCCATCGCCGGTATCGAGAATGATGCGCTCCTCCGCGGACAATCTGGCCACGGCGCTCGCGATATGCTCGTTCAACCGGGCTTTCATCGCCATTTGTCGCGACACGGACGATTTGGAGTAGCCGACGATGTCCATGAACACCGTGCTGGCGATGACTGTCCTGCCCGTGCGATCGATCATTCTCGTCTCTATTTTTCGATCATCTTGAGCGCCTGCTCCAGGCTTCGGCGCATTCGGTTGAACGAAACCGCAAGACGTCCGATCTCGTCCCGGCCTTTTTCCTGGAACTCCGGAATAGCGAAGTTCCCTGTACTGATCTCATCGGCCGAGCGCGACATTTGCGAGATCGGGCTCACGATCATCCGGCCCAGCATCAGGTTGAGAACCACGTAGAGCACGACGAAGACCGCGCACAGCGACGCCATGAACGTAATGAAGGCTCGTTCGGCGTTGGCCACCGGCACGGTCATGGGGACCGAAACCACCTGGGCACCCACGATTTCATTGAGCTTCCAGCCGAAACCATTCGAGTCGCCATACAGCGCGAGCATGGACTCGGGCGCGGCGCTGGGTGTGCTGTGACAGGCAAGGCATGCTTCGTTACCGACCCTGAGCGGACGCGCGACATAGAGCGAGGGACCGCTCGGCGTCGATCTCACCCCGGTCAACGTCTTCAGCTCGTCATCGCGTTGAAACTCCCGGATCAGGTCCGCTTCCCAGTCGGTGGCGCGATCGCGCGGGTTCGTGGGATTGAGCGTCGCTTCCTTGTAGACGTACTCGCTGTACTCCGCGGGCAACCTGCCCAGTGTGGTCGTCGCGGCATAGGCCGGAACCGTCTGGGGAAGAAAGGTGTGGGCCAGCTGGTACTGGAGCTCGGGCCGGATCTCGTCCACGGTGTATGAGCGGATCGCGCGCGCCGCCTCGATCATCAGCTCCGCGTCGCGAACGACCTCGTCGCGGGCGTTCCTTTGTAAAAGGCTATACGAAACGAAGCCGGAGACGACGAGCCCCAGCAGGAACACGACCGTCAGAACCAGGTTGAACCGGAACCGCAAGCCCATGACGGCCACCCCCCACGCCGGATGCCGTCCGGCGAGATAAGCGTGTAGTCTAGTCCGGTTTCGATCCCAAGGCTATTCGGCGGGAGCATTCATGGAACACGCGGGCGTAAAGCACAGGCTGGCCGCCATTCTCCCGGCGGACGACGAGCATACGTTCGGGGGCCTTCGGCTGCGCGGGGGGGATGGATGAACGTGGACCGCCAGGCGCCGGCGAACGCCGGCCGCGCCCTGCTCATCGTCCATCAGAAGAAATCGAGGGTCGGTCGGGTCGGCCGAATATTGCGTCGGCGCGGCTACACACTGGACATCCGCTGTCCCAACTTTGGCCACGAGCTGCCGCCCTCGCCGGACTCCTATGACCTGGTCACGATCTTCGGCGGCCCCATGAGCGTCAATGACGCGGAAAGAATGCCGGGGATCGCCGCGGAGCTCGATTTCATCCCCCGGGTTCTTGAAGCGCGAACGCCGCTCCTCGCCATCTGTCTGGGCGCGCAGCTGCTTGCCCGTGTGCTCGGGTCGGAGATACGACCGCACCCGGAAGGACTGTCGCAGATAGGGTACGCGCCGATCTATCCGACACCGGCGGGCGCTCGTTACTTCGACGGCCCACTAACCGTTTACCACTGGAATTCGGAAGGATTCGAGCTGCCGCCGGACACGGTGTTGTTGGCGCGCGCGGATAGATTTCCGAATCAGGCCTTTCGATACGGCAAGGCGGTGTACGGGCTTCAGTTCCATGCCGACGTGACGCCCGCGATGGTTGACCGCTGGACCCGGAGGGCGGCCGATCACCTGGAACGGCCCGGGGCGCA
>JBHICL010000620.1:0-2362 GCA_046759605.1 Alphaproteobacteria bacterium
TGCCGCCGCCGAGCGCGGCCAGTGCCACCTCCCGGGCCCCTCGGGCGACCAGGTCCGGCAGCGACACCGGGGTATCCCGCGCGAGCTCGAGAATGGCCCCGGCGCTCGTGGCCGCGCGCGCCCGCGCGACGACCCTCGGGTCCGCCCCCGCGCCTGCGAGCAGGTTCCCGAGGTGGTCCGGATCGATCCGGCTGCGGTCCGAGTGCAGGTCGAGGTGTCCGGCGGCCAGCTTGCTGAGCTTGCCGAAGCCTCCGGCGACGGTGAGCCGTGGAATCGGATGCCGGCGCAGGTATTTGAGCATGCCGCCCACGAAATCGCCCATGTCGATGAGCGCGATCTCCGGCAAGTCGTAGAGCCGCTGGACGGCGCGCTCGGAGCTGCGCCCTGTCGCGCCCGCGACGTGCGCAAGTCCCGCTTCCCGCGCGACGTCGATACCGCGGTAAATCGAGTGGATCCAGGACGCGCACGAGTACGGTATGACGATCCCGGTCGTACCGAGTATGCTGATGCCGCCCCTGATGCCGAGCCGGGCGCTGGTCGTTCTTTCCGCAAGCTTTTCGCCGCCGGGGACCGCGATCGTTACGCGCAGGTCCCTCGGTCCGTCGTACTCCAGGGCCACTTCGGCGATCGCTGCCTGCATCATCTCCCGCGGCTTCGGGTTGATCGCCGGCTCGCCGACCGGCAGGCCGAGCCCCGGCAGCGTCACGACGCCTACGCCTTCGCCCGCGGCAAAGGTGATGCCCGTTCCAGGCTCGCCGGGCTCCACGGTGGCCAGAACGAGCGCCCCGTGGGTGACGTCCGGGTCGTCGCCCGCGTCCTTGATGACCCCGGCGGTCGCGCGTTCTCTCGTGCGCGTCGCGCGGGCCAGGGGAAAGTCGGCGCGCCGCCCCCGGGGCAGACGGATCGTCACGGGATCGGGGAACGCGCCGGTGATCAACGCCTCGTAGGCCGCCCGCGCGGCCGCCGTCGCACAAGCGCCCGTGGTCCACCCCTTTCGCAACGGGTTCGCTGTCTTCGGCGTTCTCATGTGAGGCACTGTGCATCAAGCCACCGCGCAGCGCCACCGCGGTTTCCAACGCGATGACGACTGGCCAGAGCTACGCGTTGGGTCTAGTTTCTGACCGGATGGATCGGGAACCTCCTCTGCCGGATCTGGAGCCGGGCTGGGTCTGGCTGGTCGGCGCCGGGCCGGGCGATCCGGGGCTTCTGACCGTGCTCGGCCACCGGGCGCTCGGTCAGGCGGACGTGGTCGTGTACGACGCCCTTGTCGACCGTCGTATCCTGCGGCTCGCGCGCCCCGGAGCGCTCTTCGAGTTTGCCGGCAAGCGCGGCGGCCGACCGTCCCCCAGCCAGCCGGACATCTCCGCCCGTCTCGTGCGCCTGGCGCGCGAGGGCCGGCGGGTGCTGCGCCTCAAGGGCGGCGACCCGTTTGTGTTCGGGCGCGGTGGCGAGGAGGCGTTGGCGCTGGTGGCGGCGGGCGTGCCCTTCCGCATCGTGCCGGGGATCACGGCGGGGACGGGCGGCCTCGCCTACGCCGGCATCCCGCCCACCCATCGCGACACCAACTCCGCGGTCACGTTCGTGACCGGGCACAACGTCACCGGCCGGGTCTCCGACGATTTGAACTGGCCGGCGCTGGCCCTTGGCGCGCCGGTTCTCGTTTTCTACATGGCGCTCAAGCATCTGGACCGCATCGTCGCCCGTCTCGTGGAGAACGGGCGCGATCCGGACGAGCCCGCGGCGCTCGTCGCCAGCGCCGCGACGGCGCGGCAACGGGTCCTCGAGACCACCCTCGGCGAGGCTCCCGCGGCCGCGCTGCGGGAAGCGATGGAGCCACCGGCGCTCTTCGTGGTCGGCCAGGTCGTGCGGCTCCGAAGCGGACTCGACTGGCTGGGCGCGCTCGCCGGCCGCCGTCTCGACCCCGATCCCCTCGGCACGCGCCATGTCGAGGATGCCGGGTGACAGAGACGCTGGGACCTGTTGACGTGGCTCCCGGGCTGATCATCGCCGCGCCCGCCTCCGGCGCGGGCAAGACCACGGTCAGCCTGGCGCTCCTGCGCCACCTGGCCAAGGCCGGGGTCGCCGTTGCATCGGCCAAGGCAGGGCCGGATTACATCGACCCGGCGTTCCACGCGGCCGCAAGCGGGCGGCCGTGCGTCAATCTCGACCCATGGGCCATGCGCGAGTCCACGCTGCGGGGGCTGGTGGCGCGTCTGAGCGCAGGCGGCGAGCTGGTCCTCTGCGAAGGCGTCATGGGGCTGTTCGATGGCGCGTGCCTGCCGGGCCGGCCGGACGCCGGCTCCACGGCGGACCTCGCGGCCCTCACCGGATGGCCGGTCGTGCTCGTCGTCGACGCGGCGCG
>JBHICL010000621.1:0-2353 GCA_046759605.1 Alphaproteobacteria bacterium
GGAAACGTACGAACAACGACGCTGAAGGCTTTTACCGAACAGGAATTCCGGGGGATCGTCGGATCTCTGCCGTGAGGTGCTCTACGATATATGCGTTCGACTCCATTTGCCCCGCCTCGGCGGGGCTTCTTCTATTGGAAGGACACGCCGTCCAAGAACGCACCCGGCTCGATGGAGAGGCTCTGGTGGGTGATAGCGCCGGCAATCCGCGCGCTCTTTGCAACGGCCACGGTATCGGCTCTCATGTATCGGAATGGCCAAGCTCCTTTTGTGGTGCGACGTGGTCGCGGACACGCTGCTTGAGTTCCTTGATATCTGGAAAGCGCCGCTCGTCTTTGCGTGACCAGACGACGGTGCCGTCAACGCGAACCTCGAAAACGCCTCCGGTGCCGGGGACGAGCGTTACACCTCCCAAGTCCTCCTCGAACGTAGTGAGCAGTTCCTGAGCCATCCAGGCGGCACGCAGCATCCAGCGGCACTGCCTGCAGTATTGGATCTCGACTTTTGGCAAGGCTGTCATGCCAACGTAGCCTCAGCACGTTAATGCGCCGGCATCATTCCTCTGCGGTTTCAACCTGGCGAGATGCGTTCCAGTACTTCCGCCAGAAAATCCTCGGCGGGTTGTGCGCCGATAAATCCCGCGCTAACGCGCAGCGACCGCTCTCTCGCCGGCCGGTTCCACCCGCTCGCCCGCGAGGAGCTGCCGGATGTTCCGGGCCGCCTGGCGGATGCGTTGCTTGTTCTCGACCAGCGCGATTCGCACGTAGCCCTCGCCGTGCTCGCCAAAACCGACGCCGGGCGACACGGCGACGTTCGCATGACGAAGCAAGTGCTTGGAGAACTCGAGGCTGCCGAGATCGCTGAAGCGCTCGGGAAGCGGCGCCCAGGCGAACATCGTTGCCGGCGGCGCCGGCACCCGCCAGCCGGAACGCGCCAGCGCCTCGACGAGAGCGTCCCGGCGCTCGCGATAGGCTGCCCGTATCGACTCCACGCAGTCCTGGGGCCCGTTGAGCGCCGCCGCGGCGGCCACCTGGATCGGTGTAAAGGCGCCATAGTCGAGGTAACTCTTGACCCGGGCCAGTCCGGCGATCAGCTGGGGATTGCCGACAGCGAAACCGATCCGCCAGCCGGGCATGGAGTATGTCTTGCTCATCGAGGTGAACTCGATCGCGATCTCCTTGGCGCCGGGGATCTCCAGAATTGAAGGCGGCGGCTCGTGGTTGAAATAGATTTCGGCGTAGGCCAGGTCCGACAATACGTGGATCCGGTAATGGCGGCAGAACTCGACGATCCGACCATAGAAGTCACGGTCGGCCACCAGCGCCGTGGGGTTCGAAGGATAATTGAGCACGAGGGCCACCGGCTTGGGCACCGAATGGGCCACCGCCCGTTCGAGCGCCGCCAGGAGCTCGTCGTCCGGCGTCACCGGCACGTAGCGCACGGCCCCGTCGGCGATGATGAAGCCGAACTGGTGGATCGGATAGGAGGGGTTGGGCACCAGGATGACGTCGCCGGGCGCGGTGATGGCCTGGGCGAGGTTGGCCAGTCCCTCCTTGGAGCCGATGGTGACTATGGCCTCGCGCTCGGGGTCGACCTCGACCCCGAAGCGGCGTGCATAGTAGCCGGCGATGGCCTTGCGGAGACCGGGAATGCCCCGCGAGTTGGAGTACCTGTGCGTACGCGGATTCCTGACCGTCTCGATCAGCTTTTCGACGATGTGGGGCGGCGTTGGCAAGTCGGGATTGCCCATGCCGAGGTCGATGATGTCGTCGCCCGCGGCGCGCGCCGCCGCCTTCATCCGGTCCACTTCGGCAAACACGTAGGGCGGTAACCGCTTGATCCGGTGAAACGTCTCTTCCATGGCCAGCCATGCATCCCTGTGATCGCGGCGCCATCGACCACGCGCCGCAGCCTGACCGCGCGGCCGTTCCCGGCCCCGGAAAACCCCAAGCTTGTAGTAGAAGTGCGGCGACTTTGCGACCGGGTTGCGCGGGCGCGCTAGCGGACGATGAAGATCTCGGCCCGCCGGTTCCCGGCCTCGCCGGCCGGCGTCGTCTCCCGGTAAAGCGGATCGCCGTCCGACTGCGCCTCGACGATCACGTCCGAGGGGCCGACACCCAGACCCATGAGGGTCTGCGCCACGACGTTGGCGCGAGCCAGCGAGGCCTGGAAATTGGCCATCTGCTGCTTGATGCGGTCGCTCCCGCCGGCCCGTCCGCTCGCGTGTCCGACGACCCTGAGGCGTCCACCAAGCCGTTCCCACACTTCGACCACCTGTTGCAAGACGCCCAGGTCCCGTTCATCGAGACGGGCCGAGCCATGCCCGAACTGGATCGTCGCGACCCAGACGGCC
>JBHICL010000622.1:0-2346 GCA_046759605.1 Alphaproteobacteria bacterium
TGCCGACGGGGGAATGATGGGGAGAGGGCTTCAGACGAGCGGCAGACTGAACCCGAGTTATTCGTAATCCTCGCCATTCAGACTCCGGATCACTGATTTCTGCCAAGCTTCCAGCGCCACCTTCATCTTGTCCGCCTGTTCAGGCTCCTGGTCGATGAGATCGTTCTTCTCCTCTGGATCTTTGGCTAGATCGAAAAGCAAGTACTCAAACCTCCCCAATTCGCCTGGAATGCGGTGAAGCTTGTAGCTGCCGTCGATCCAGGCCGCATGACCCGGGAGCTCGCTCTCGGAGTATTTCTCGTTGAGCCGGCCCGTTTGGTACGGGGGTTTCTCCGCCGCCGGTGCAACTCTTCCCGCTGCGTGTTCTTGCGCCAGCTCCTTCAGCAACTCGGCGCTACGGACCGGTTGGCCCTTGGAAGGGTAGTCCCAGAAACCCATCGGGCTGGGCCGACTCTCCATTCTCCCGTCGATAAGAGGCATGATACTGATCCCGTCGACGGGCGGCTGATTCCGAATCTCTACACCAGCGATCTCCAGCAGTGTCGGATAAATGTCGACCGTGCCGCAGGGGACTGCAGTCGTGCGAGGGGATGGAATCCGTGTCGGCCACTCGAGGATCGCTGGAACCCGAATGCCACCTTCCCAAAGGGTCCCTTTCCCGCCCGATAGGCCCCCTGTTGAGCCTTGTTTGATTGCACCGTTGTCGCTGGTGTACCAAAGCAGGGTATTCTCAGCGATGCCAAGTTCGCGCAGTTCGCGACGCAAGTGTCCCATCGCACGATCCATGGCGGTGATTTCGCCCAGAAAATGTGGCATCTCATCGGGTTGATCCTCATAGAGCTTAAGGTCTTCTTCGATCGCCGCGTGCGGGCTGTGCGGTGAGCCGAACCAGATCACCGCCAGAAACGGCTGCTCGTTTTCGACTGCGCCGCGAATGAATCTCAGAGCGGCATCGACCGTGACCTTCGATCCCTCGCCCTTCGTTTTCACTGCTGTTCCGTTGTGGCTCATCCATGGGTCGTTTTCGTAGAAGTTCGGGCTCGAGAACCATTCATCGAAGCCACTGTTACCCGGGCACACGGGGCTGTCTGATCGCACCGATCCCAAATGCCATTTCCCGAAATGCCCGGTGGTATAGCCCGCGGTCTTGAGCGCTTCCGCGATTGTAATTTCCTGCGGCCGCAACGAGTATCCCCACCGGAAGCAGCCAAACCGGTTGGGATGTCGACCTGTCATGACGCTCCCCCGCGTTGGCGAACAAACCGGTGCCGCGGCGTAGAAGCGATCAAATCGCAAACCCGACGTCGCCATTTCATCAAAGGTCGGCGTTTTCAGAACCGAGTGACCGTTGTAGGCCATGTCCCCCCAGCCCTGATCGTCGGCCATGGCCAGAATAATGTTAGGCTTCTGCCTCGTTTCAGCCGGCGGGGAAGTCTTGATCACGCATGTGACATTGCCAAGCAGCAGCGTGAGAGACAAAAGGGCAAATCGATTTCTGAGTGTCATTTTGGTACCCCATCCTGATCAGCTTTTACCAGAAGGCCGCCGATTTCCCGCCCCGATTAGCCGAACTGGATGCTTCACCCACACGTTTGGGTCTTCGTAAGACCCAATGTCACGCTCCCGATCAATCGTAACCGGCTGAAGTGCACCAGGGACGATATACCGCCCGCTATCCGGAAACGGCATGTTTGTCCAGGCTTCCCACTCCACAACTGTGCCGGCGACCGTCAAGGTGTTTCGAGCGACATGCAATGGCTCGGCACCTAAGCGCCAGTGAACACGCAGCCACGGGTCGAAGGGCGCGCCGTCAGGACGTGTCCAACGCGCATATTGTTCCATCGGCGTGAGTGGATAGCGGCTTTTCCAAGTTGGGCGCACTGGGACAATGAGTGTGTCGCAGTCAAACTCGGCCGCCAGTGATTTCATTTCCCGTAAGAGCGCAGTGCTCAACCCTTGGCCTTGCTGGTCCTTTGCGACAATAGCAGCCAGTGCGGCGAATGTATTCGGGGTATGCTGATTTTCACGTGCGTCCAATGCACGTACGATGATGTCGTCGATGTCGGTGGGTAAATCATCCAGGCTGCCATCCCAGACAAGCGGCACGGTATGTCCGACGGCGATGAGCGTATCAGACGGATTGCAAAGCAGCATTTGAAAGTCGGAGAATGTATCGAATAAAGCACCCCAGTGACGGGCGTTCCCGTGCAGCATGAATTCCGGCCAGGCCTCGTGGCTCAAGCGGTCGATCTGATCTTCGAGTTCGGGTCTCTGTTGAAGTGTGTATGTTGCGTATGACACTACGTTTTGCATATCGCCCGCCTCACGTGCTCGACAGTCGGACCC
>JBHICL010000623.1:0-2340 GCA_046759605.1 Alphaproteobacteria bacterium
AGACGGCCGTCTTCGTGTTGCGCGAAGCCGCCTCGGAATCCGAGTGCGTGACCTGTATCACCAAAGCCGAGGCCAACGCCCTGTCCCGGGACACCGTGGCCTACTGGCGGCGATGGCTGTCGCAGTGCACGTACACGGGACGTTGGCGCGAGATGGTGCAGCGCTCGGCGCTGGCGCTCAAGCTGCTCACCTTCGAGCCGACCGGCGCGATCGTCGCGGCGCCGACCTGCAGCCTTCCGGAAGGCATCGGCGGCGAGCGCAACTGGGACTATCGCTACAGCTGGATTCGCGACTCGGCTTTCACCATTTACGCCCTCCTGCGCATCGGCTTCACCGAGGCAGCCGCGCGGTTCATGGATTTCCTCGAACAGCGCTGCGGCGAACCAAACCCCGAGGCGCCGCTGCAGATCATGTACGGCATCGACGGCCGCCATGAGCTCACCGAAGAAACCCTCGACCACCTGGACGGTTACAAGGGCTCGCGCCCGGTGCGCGTCGGCAACGCCGCATACAACCAGCTCCAGCTCGACATCTACGGCGAGCTGATGGACGCGGTCTACCTCTACAACAAGCACGGCGCCCCCATCTCCTACGATCTCTGGACCTGGCTGCGCCGGCTGGTCGACTGGGTCTGCGACAACTGGGGCCGTGAGGATGAAGGCGTGTGGGAGGTCCGCGGCGGACAGCAGCACTTCGTGTACTCCAAGCTCATGTGCTGGGTCGCCCTGGACCGCGGCCTGCGCCTGGCCCAGAAGCGATCCTTCCCCGCCGACCGCGAGCGGTGGTTGAAGGTCCGCGACCAGATCTACGAGGAGATCATGGAGAAGGGCTGGAGCGAGACACGCAAAGCGTTCGTCCAGCACTACGGCAGCGACTCACTGGATGCGGCGAACTTGATGATGCCGCTGACCTTTTTCGTTTCACCGAACGACCCGCGGATGCTGAAGACCCTGGACGCCACGCTTCGGCGGCCGGAACAGGGCGGGCTTGTCTCCAACAGCCTGGTCTACCGCTACAATGTCGGGGAAACGGCGGACGGCTTGAGCGGCGAGGAGGGCACGTTCAACATCTGCACCTTCTGGCTGGTCGAGGCCCTGACCAGGGCCGGACGCTTCGATCACGCCCGACTCGAAGAGGCCCGGCTGATGTTCGAGCGCATGCTGGGCTTCGCCAATCATGTCGGGTTGTACGCCGAGGAAACCGGGCATAGTGGAGAGGCGCTCGGCAACTTCCCCCAGGCGTTCACGCATCTCGCTCTCATTAGCGCGGCGTTCAACCTCGACCGCGCGCTCGGGGCCGGGCGTTAGCCATGACCATGTCCGCCGCGGTCGGCGTAAGTCGAAAGCCTTACAAGGACTGGGACGCGTGGTGGCCGAAGTCTTCAACGCCTGCTCGTACCTGGAACTTGAAAACCACACGGATCAGGGAGAACAAAGGATGAGCGCTCCTTCGCGGGACCAGGACATACCGCCCGTCGTGATGCCTGAAGTCGAATACGGCAAGGTCCTTGCCGGTCAGAAGGCCCTGGTCACCGGGGCCAATTCCGGCATCGGTAAGGCCGTCGCCATCGCCATCGGCGAGGCCGGTGCGGATGTGGTGGTCAACTATGTCGCGGATGAAGAGACGGCCCGGGAAGTGGTCGACGCGATCAAGGACCAGGGGAGCAAGGCCGTTGCCGTCAAGGCGGACGTGTCCAAGGAGGGTCAGGTCCAGGCCATGTTCGCGAGGATGTTCGAGGAATTCGGCACCATCGACATCCTGGTGAACAACGCCGGATTGCAGCGGGACGCCGCCTTCGACGAGATGACCCTGGATCAATGGAACACGGTGATCAATGTCAACCTTACCGGTCAGTTCCTGTGCGCCCGCGAGGCCGTGAAGGAGTTCAAGCGTCGCGGCGTCGTCCCGTCAGTCTCCTGCGCGGCCGGCAAGATCATTTGCATGAGCTCGGTCCACGAGGTGATTCCCTGGGCCGGACACGCCAACTACGCGGCGTCAAAGGGCGGCGTCATGCTGCTGATGAAGAGCATGTCACAGGAACTGGCGCCATATCGCATTCGCATCAACAGTATCGGTCCAGGCGCGATCCGCACGCCGATCAATACCGAGGCCTGGGAGACCCCGGAAGCCTATGACAATCTCATGCGCCTCGTGCCATACAAGCGTATTGGCGAGCCGGAAGACATCGCCCGGGTCGCCGTCTGGCTGGCGTCGGACGCCGCCGACTACGTCAATGGCATCACGTTGTTTGTCGATGGCGGCATGACCCTCTATCCCGGATTTGCCACCGGAGGCTGAACGTGTCGCAGGCGATCCATGCGCTCCGGCACCACTGGCCGG
>JBHICL010000624.1:0-2339 GCA_046759605.1 Alphaproteobacteria bacterium
GGGGTCACGGTCCTGAACAGCCCCGGCACGGTCGATGCGGATTACCGTGGCGAGGTCGGCGTGATCCTGGTCAACCTCGGACCCGAGCCGTTCCACGTGGCGCACGGCATGCGGATCGCCCAGCTGATCGTCGCGCCCGTGGCGCGGGCAGCCTGGCGCGAGGTCCACGAGCTGCCGACGAGTGGGCGCGGCCCAGGCGGGTTCGGGTCCACCGGCGTCGGCGCGCGTGGTTCATGAGGTTCCGGACGCAAGACATGCTTCGCCCATCGCGTAAGACCCTGTTCGCCATCGAAGCGGTCCTGGACATCGCCTATAACGCCGGCGACGAGCCGGTCCAGAGTCGCGACATCACCGCGCGTCAGGGCATACCGCGGCGCTACCTGGAGCAGGTGCTGCAGCAGCTGGTGCGCGCGGACATCCTGAGCGGCGTGCGCGGACCGCGGGGCGGATATCGGCTTGCCCGCGAGCGGCGACGGATCTCCATCGGGGACATAGTGCGGCTGGTGGATCCTCCCGCGGCGGAAGCGGCCGAGGCTGGGGGATCGCCCTTGGGCGTGCGGGTGGTGCAGCCGCTATGGCGCGGGCTGGAGGCGGAGTTCATGACGCGCCTCGACCAGATCACGATCCAGGATCTGTGCGGCGAGGCGCGATCCCAGGGCCTGCAAGCGCAGGGCGAGCGGCGTCTCGACTACAGTATCTGAGGATTACGGCTGTCACCGGAGAATTATCAAGATGAGTGTTGCCGCGGATTTCGAGAGAACCGGTGGCCGTGAGCCGGAATGTCGCGGCCGGATCTACGACTCGATCGTCGAGACGATCGGCGGCACGCCGCTGGTGCGCATCCGTCGCCTCTCCGCGGACGCCAACTGCCGTGCCGACGTTCTTGCGAAGCTCGAGTTCTTCAACCCGCTGGGCTCGGTCAAGGATCGTATCGGGCTGTCGATGATCGAGGCGGCCGAGGCCGGTGGCCAGATCGGCCCGAATACGGTCATCGTCGAGCCCACCAGCGGCAACACCGGGATCGCGCTCGCTTTCGTCTGCGCGGCCAAGGGCTACCGCTTGGTGCTGACCATGCCCGGCTCGATGTCCCACGAACGGCGCAAGATGCTCGCCATCCTTGGCGCCGAGCTGATCCTGACGCCGGCCGCCGACGGCATGAACGGCGCCATCGGCAAGGCCGAGGCTCTCATCGAGGAAATCGGCGACGCGATCATGCTTCAGCAGTTCGCGAACCCGGCGAACCCGGAGATCCATCGCCGCACGACGGCGGTCGAGATCTGGAACGACACCGCCGGCGGTGTCGATGTCGTGGTGTCCGGTGTCGGAACCGGTGGCACGCTTACGGGCGTCGGCTCCTATCTCAAGGCCCGCAAGCCCGCCGTGCGCATGATCGCGGTCGAGCCGGAAGACAGCGCCGTGTTGTCCGGCGGCCCGCCGGGACCCCACCGAATACAGGGCATCGGCGCCGGCTTCGTGCCGGAGGTGCTCGACACCGGGCTCATCGACGAGGTGATCTCGATCGCCGGCGAGACAGCCTACGAGACCGCCCGACGGGTGGCGCGCCTGGATGGCATTCCGGCGGGCATTTCCTCGGGCGCCGCACTCGCCGCGGCCCTGGAGGTGGGCGTCCGGCCGGAAATGGCCGGCAAGCAGATCGTGGTCATCGTCCCGTCCTTCGCCGAGCGTTATCTGACGACGGCCCTTTTCGACGGCTTGTAGGCGCAATGGAGCTCAGTGAGGCCCAGCTTCATCGTTACGCCCGGCACGTCGTCCTCGACGAGGTCGGTGAGGAGGGGCAGACGCGGTTGCTGCGCTCCCGTGTCCTGGTCGTCGGTGCCGGCGGCCTCGGGGCGCCCCTCATCATGTATCTGGCCGCCGCCGGCGTCGGGACCATCGGCATCGTCGACGACGACGAGGTGGACCTGACCAACCTTCAGCGCCAGGTGGTTCACCCAACCTCGCGGGTGGGCGCGCGCAAGGTGGAGAGCGCGGCCGAGACGGCGCGGGCGCTGAACCCGGAGCTCACGATCGTTACCCACGATGCCCGGCTGACCGCGGGCAACGCCACCGGTCTCCTGGAGGCCTACGACCTGGTGGCCGATGGCTCCGACAACTTCGCCACCCGCTACCTCCTGAACGACGCCTCATACCTGCTCCACCGGCCGCTGGTAACGGCGGCGCTGTTGCGCTTCGAGGGGCAGATGTTCACTTTCCGTCGCGGCGACGGGCCGGCAACGCCGTGCTACCGCTGCGTATTTCCGGAGCTGCCCAGCGCCGATTTGGTCCCGCGCTGCGAGCAGGCGGGAATTCTCGGCGCGCTCTGCGGCGTCATGGGCTCG
>JBHICL010000625.1:0-2331 GCA_046759605.1 Alphaproteobacteria bacterium
GGAGGTCGCGAAATGACGATCATATGTATCATCCTTCTATGAAAGTAAGTACTGGGGCAACTCCTCGAGCCTGTCGCGCCATCGCCCGTGTCCGGTCAGCCGCGCACTGCGCGCCAGGTCCCCCTCGGCCAGCTCGAGGTGGACATCGAGCCAGTCGCGCGGACACAGGGGCCCGAGACGCTCCGGCCATTCGATGAGCGAGATCGCCGCCGCGAAGGCCTCCTCGATGCCGAGCTCGAGCACATCGCCGGCGCGTTCGACCCGCAAGAGGTCGAAATGCCACACCGGAACATCCCCGAAATCGTAGGTCTGCACCAGGGTGAAGGTCGGGCTCGGGACCTCCTCGTCCTCGCCTTTCCCGTCCCGCGCGGCGCGGGCGCGGATGAAGGCGCGCGCGAAAGTGGTTTTCCCCGTCCCGAGGTCGCCCGAAAGCCCGATCACGTCGCCGCGCCCGGCGACAACCGCCAGGGCTTCCGCCAGGGCGGCCGTCGCCTCCGGGTCTGGAAGGGCGATCTCGATCACGGCGTGAGTCCGGGACCGCGGGTGCGAGCGGGCCGACATGAACCTGTTTGTAACCGCCCCCCTTCTTGCCCGCAACCTCCGAAGGGGTAACGGAGAAGCCCCCGAGCGCCCTTCAACGACGCTCCGGCGATGGCAACGGCGAGGGTGCGGCGGTGCAGGGCCCACGGCGCCCCGGAACGGGGCGGCCGGGAGAACGGTTTTCGCGGCGGCCCTTACGCGTCGCCGGTAACGCCCTCGGCCGTTTCCTGCGTCGCCTCGGCGGGCAGACGGCAGGTCACGGTCGTGCCTTCGCCGGGCGTCGATTTCAGTTCGATCTCGCCGCCATGGAGCTCGATAAAGCTTTTCACCAGCACGAGGCCCAGTCCGATTCCCGGACTGCGTCCCCCGGTGCGCGCCGCGTGCTCGAACTTGCCGAAGACCCGCGCCTGGTCGTCTTCGGGGATGCCGGCGCCCGTATCGGCCACCGTGAGTAAGATGTTCTCGCCGTCGCGCTTCGCGGACAGGGTGATCTTTCCCTTCTCCGGCGTGTGCCGGATGGAATTGCTGATCAGGTTGAACAGCGCCTGTTTCAGACGCCGCCCGTCGGCCACCATCTCGCCGATGTTCTTGGCGCAGTCGAGCTCGAGCGCGACACCTTGCTTGATGGCCCTTTCCCCGAAAAGGCCCAGCAGGCTCGTCATCATGGCTTTGATGTCCACCGGCTGCAGTTCGAGCGCCAGGCGTCCGGCCTGGATCATCGCCAGATCCAGGATGTCGTCGATGAGGTGCAGGAGCTGCTGCGAGGATTCGAGGATGCCGCGGGTGTAATCGGCCTGGCGCTCGTTCAGGGTGCCGAAATACTGGTTGGCGAGAATCTCCGTGAACCCGATGATGGTGTTGAGCGGGGTGCGCAACTCGTAGGACATATTGGCGACGAACTCGGATTTGAGCCGGTCGGCGGTCTCCAGGGCCTCGTTGCGCTCGCGCAGCGCGCGCTCGATATTGATGCTGTCGGTCACGTCCAGGTAACTGAACAGAATGGCGCCATCGGGAAGCGGCACGCTCGCGTAATCGAGGACGGTGCCGTCCGTGCGTTCGAAGCGCCCGGTCCTCGGCGTGTGGTCGGTCGTCCGCGAGATGACCTTTTCCTTGAACGACGGCCAGTCCCCGTCGTAACGGAACAGATCCTTGGCCCCTTCGACGATTTCGGTCACCCTCGGCTCACCCTCCAAGGTCTCGGGCGTGAAGTGCCAAATGCGTTCGTAGGCCGGATTGCGCAGTTTCAGACGCCCGTCGTCGCCGAACACGGCGACGGCTTCGTGGAGGTTGTTCAGGGACTCCCGCTGCACGGCGATGAGCGTGTTGTAAGAGCGCTCCAGGGTCAGCCTGTCGGTGACGTCCTCGAATGTGAACAACAGTCCGCCGAAGGGATGGGGATTGACGACCGTCCTCAGGACCCGCTCATCGGGCAGGTGCAGGAGTTCCTCAGAGGGTTCGATGAGCGAGGTGTAAAGCTCGAGGCGCTCCTTCTTGTAGGCCTGGAAATCGACCTGTTCCGGCAGGCGGCGGTGGGCCCTGAGCTCTTCGAGAATCTCGCCGTGGGTCGGCTCGGTCCGCAGCCACTCCTCATCGAGGCCCCACAGGTTCGCGAAGTTGGCGTTGAAAAATTTCAACTTTGTGTCGGGGCCGAAGATGACGATGGCCGTGCCGAGCTTCTCCAGCACCTCACCGTGGGCGGCGACGTGCCGGGCCATTGTGTCCTGGGCCTGCTCGAGGTCGGTGCGGTCGAGGGCGAAGCCGGCAACCTGGCCGGAGTCCGGCAGCGGCAGT
>JBHICL010000626.1:0-2322 GCA_046759605.1 Alphaproteobacteria bacterium
GAATTGACGGTCTGCTTTAGGCTACGTGACAGACTGTTGGATGACACGCCGCCTACTGCCGCTCTTGACCCACAGCGGAACCGGTTGGGACTATCCGGGAAATTTCATTATAAATGTAGCCCACAAACGCAGAGGTGTTATGAGACTCCTTGTAGTTGAAAGCAGAATCGCTTTCGAAAGACGGCAAGGTCCATGAAGCTAGACAGCGAGCAGAAGGGCGTGGCCCGTGGGGCCGGTTTCGCGGCCGTATTCAGCGCCGTCTTCCTGGTTGTGGGCTACCTTTGGTTTCCCTTCGAGCTGGGCCCCTTCGAAGGGCCGGCCGCACGGCTCGTCTTTGCGCTCAAGGCGGACATCTTCGTCTTTCTCTGGCTCGTGGCGGCCGTCGGGCGCGTGGCCAATATCCGCTTCTTCTCCCCTGAGGACATTCAGGGCGGCGGTCTGACCAAGCCGAGCAAAGTCATCAAGGTGCCGCTCAGCCTCCTGCAGAACACGCAGGAGCAAGCCCTGCTGGCTGTCGGCGCTCACCTGGCGCTGGCGAGCCTGCTGGAGGGAAGGGAAATGGCCGTGATCCCGCTCCTCGTGGCGCTCTTTTGTATCGGACGGGCCGCCTTTTGGTTCGGCTATGTGGGCGGAGCCTCCAGCCGTGCCTTCGGCTTCGGCACCACCTTCTACCCGACAGTGGTGGCCTACGTCCTCGCGGTCATCCTGATCTTCGTCCGTTGAGCCCTTCGAAGGCGGATCGCGGCGGGACTGACGCCGGCATTGGCATAGAATGCTTGGGTGTCCGCTTGTGGCTAATCTGCGACGTAGTTGAGGGTCCGCCAGAACGTCCGATCTATGACCGAACCCGGACATTCGCAGGTCAATGCCAGACCGGTGCAGGTTCATGAGTAAATGACCTGGCCGGCGGGCGCCGGCTGGACGGCGAGTCCGACAATCCGTATAAACCGGCGCGGCGGGACGCAGCCGACCCAAATGCGCCATGCTCGACCTCAAGTGGATCAGAGACAACCGCGACGCCCTCGACCGGGACCTTGAACGCCGCGGCGAGCCGCCGCTGGCCGGATCGATTCTCGACCTCGACGCCCGTTGCCGCGAGGCCAAGACCCGGCTGCAGGAGATCCAGGCGCGGCGCAACGAGGCGTCGAAGCGGATCGGCGAGGCCAAGTTCAAGGGCGAGGAGGCGGCCGCGCTGATCGCCGAGATGGGCGAGCTCAAGGGCCTGATGCGCGACAGCGCCGAGGCGGAGCGGGCGCTGGACGCCGAGCTCGAATCGCTGTTGGCCACGGTTCCCAACCTGTTGGCCGACGAGGTCCCCGACGGCGCCGATGAGAGCGCCAATGAGGAGGCGTGGCGGCACGGGGAGCATCCCCGCTTCGAGTTCCAGCCGCGCCAGCATTTCGAGATCGGCGAGGCGCTGGGGCAGATGCACCTCGAGCTGGCGGCGCAGCTGTCGGGTGCGCGCTTCGTGGTCTTGACCGGGCCCCTGGCCCGGCTCGAGCGGGCGCTCGCCCAGTTCATGCTGGACCTGCACACCGGCGAGTTCGGCTATGGCGAGGTGCACCTGCCGTATCTGGTGCGCGACCATGTGCTGTACGGAACCGGGCAATTGCCGAAGTTCGGCGACGACCAGTTCCGCACTACCGACGGCTACTGGCTGATCCCGACCGGGGAGGTGCCGTTGACCAACCTGGTGGCCGACAAGATCCTCGACGCCGCCGAGTTGCCGCTGCGATTTGCCGCCTGTACCCCGTGCTTCCGCGCCGAGGCCGGGGCCGCCGGCAAGGACACCCGCGGCATGCTGCGCCAGCACCAGTTCACCAAGGTGGAGCTGGTCAGCATCGTGCATCCGAATGACTCATGGGACGAGCTGGAGCGCATGACGTGCTGCGCCGAGGAGGTGCTGCGCCGGCTCGGCCTGCACTACCGGGTGGTGGTGCTGAGCAGCGGCGATACCGGGTTCGCCGCCCGCAAGACCTACGACATCGAGGTCTGGCTGCCGGGCCAGGACACCTATCGCGAGATCTCCAGCTGCTCGAACTGCGGCGACTACCAGGCGCGCCGTATGAAGGCGCGCTTCCGGCCCGACGGCGGGCGCGGCACGCGCTTCGTGCACACGCTCAACGGCTCGGGGCTGGCCGTCGGCCGCACCTTGATCGCAGTCCTGGAGAACTACCAGGAGGCCGACGGCTCGGTGACCGTCCCGGAGGCGCTGCGTCCCTACATGGATGGCCTCGAGCGCATCGCGCCCGACGGCTGACGGCGGGCCGCCGGATGGTGCGCATCCTGATCTCGAACGACGACGGTATCCGCTCTGAGGGT
>JBHICL010000627.1:0-2308 GCA_046759605.1 Alphaproteobacteria bacterium
ATGAGCAGGAGGTCCACCCGGTTGAGCCCCAGGCGCTGCAGGCTATCCTCGTACGACCGCGTGATGCCGTCGTAGCTGTAATCGAACCGCAGAGCGAACGGCAGGCCGCCGGCCCATGGACCGGTATCGAGGCTCGTCAAGTCCGCGGGCGCCGTGTAGACGCGCCCGACCTTGGTGGACAGCACGAAGCTGTCCCGCCGCTGTCGGCGCAGGAAGTGGCCCAGGCGATGCTCGCTCAGACCATGCCCGTACCAGGGCGAGGTATCGAAGTAGCGGACACCCGCGTCGTATGCGGTCGCCAGCGTGCTTTCGGCGACCTCCTCGGGGATCTTCTCGTAGAGCTCACCCAGCGGCGCGCCGCCGAACCCGAGCTGCCGGATCGCGACCCCCGTTCGGCCGAGCTGACGCATCGCTAGGGGATCCATGGCTGCCTTCGATCACTCGACAATCGAGCCGAAACCACTGTCGAGGCGAGTCTAGCCGCGCAGCCGGCAGAAGCGAAGCCTCGCCACACCGGCCGGTGATAGACTGCCCGCGAGCACGATCCCGAAGGACGCGAGCCAACCGGAGCCACGGCCATGACCGCAGCCTCCCCCACCGTCAGCGGGACACACCCCGGCTCGGAAACATCCAGACGACCGCTGATCCGCCCCATCCCGATCTCGATCACGCTGGCGACCAGCATCGGCCTTCTGGTCGCGTTCGCGGTCTTCGCCGAGCTGGCCATCGGCTTCTGGACCGGCCGAAAAAACACGCTCGATCTCTTGAACGAGAAGTCGACGATGATGGTGAGCACCATCGAGACCGGTGTGCGCAACCACCTGGATCCGGCGCTCGATCAGCTCGCCTTCATCGACCGCCAGGTCGAAACGGGCGTCCTCGACACCGGCGACAAGGCACGAATGGCCGACGTCCTGGTGGGTGCGCTCGCGGCGGCGCCCCAGATCGTGGGCATCTCGTTCTGGGACGCGGAGCTGCAGCAGACGATCGCCATTGCCGAGCCGGGCGAAGCGCTCCAGGTGCTGAACCAGGACCACCGCGCGAACCCCACCATCGTCCGGCTCGCCGCCCAGGCGCGGGAAGCCGAGGGACCCTTCTGGGGCGAGCTGATTTTCGATGATTTCACGTTCGTGAACGTGATCCAGCCGTTGCGGCGATCCGGGGAGTTCCTGGGCTTCCTGGGAACCGCCGTGACCATGCCGGAACTTTCCTCCCTGATGAACGATGTGGGCGATCTGTTCCAGGCCACGGCCTTCATCCTCTATGGCGAGGATCGCGTCCTGGCCCACGCCAACCTGATGTCGCCGCACCCGGATCTCTCGGAGGAGAACCCGGTCGTGGCGCTGGACCGGGTGGGCGATCTCGTCCTCGCCAAACTGCCGTCGCGACGCCCTGTCCAGGGCTTCGAGAGAGCCGCGAAGGGCGGCGTGCTGGTGGAGGAGCTCGACATCTTCGACGACACCCACGTCGTCTTCAGCCGCGAGATCCGGAGCTACGGCGACGTCCCCTGGATCGTCGGCGCGCATGTGCCCGTCGATATCGTGAACACCGAGTTTCGCCGGCTGATGACGGCGGGCCTCGCCGGGCTCGCCGTGCTCGCGATCGCCATTCTCGCGGCCCTCGTTCTGGGGCAAGGGATCGCCCGACCGGTCAAGCGGCTGGCAGCCGGCGCGTCCCGGATCGCGCGCCTGGAGCTTGCCGACGTGCCAACCCAGCCCACCAGCCACATCCGCGAGCTGAACGACCAGGCGAACGCGTTCAACGCGATGTTGTCCGGGCTCAGGTGGCTGGAGACCTACGTGCCACGCTCGCTGGTCAAGCGCCTCATCGAGCAGGGCGACACCCGCGAGCTGACCTCGGAGGAACGGGAGCTGACGGTGATGTTCACCGACATCGTCGGCTTCACGACCCTGTCGGAGACCATGCCGGCGGCGGAGACGGCCGCGTTCCTCAACGACCACTTCGCGCTTCTCGGCGCCTCGGTGGAGGCGGAGGGCGGCACCATCGACAAGTTCATCGGCGACGCCCTGATGGCGTTCTGGGGCGCGCCGGACGAGCAGGAGGACAACGCCGACCGGGCCTGCCGGGCCGCCCGGGCGATCCGGCGCGCCGTCGATCGCGACAACGTCCGGCGCCAGAAAGAAGGCCGCGCCCCCGTCCGCCTGCGCATCGGCATCCACACCGGTCCCGTCGTCGTCGGCAACATCGGCGCCCCGGGACGCATGAACTACACCATCGTGGGCGACACGGTGAACACGGGCCAGCGGGTCGAGGCGCTGGGCAAGGAGCTGGACACCGGCGACGCGGT
>JBHICL010000628.1:0-2305 GCA_046759605.1 Alphaproteobacteria bacterium
AGCCGAGATCGCCTCCCTGAGGCCCCGACGGGCCGGTCGAGCGCTCGCGGGCCAGGGTTTCGAAGTCGCCCCCACCTTGCAGCTCCTCGATCACCGCCTGCGCGTCCTCTTCCGTTTCGAGAAGGATGTGCCGCGCATGCACCTCTTCTTCCTGCGGCATGCTCGCGATCTGCTCGTCATAGCGGGCCTTCATGGCGGCCTCTGTCACGTGCTCGGCCACGAAGCCAAGGAGATACGCTCTTTGGATAGCTTCCCTTCGGAAGCGCTCGACCTCCTTGAGCACCTGATCGCTCTCACCGAGGTTCTGCTTGTCGGCCTCGGTGATTATGAGTTCGTTGCTGATAAGACGATCGACGACCATGGGGTAGAGCACCTGGGGCGGGACATTCCGCATGTTCTGCGGCAAACGCGCGAACATGTCCTCAACCTCCGACTGGTAAATTTCCACGCCATTGACGATGGCCACGACGGGATCGAGATCCGGCTCGTCCTGCGAGTAAACCGCGCCCGACGAAAGGGCGAACACCGTGGCCAATGCTATCGCCGCTGCCGTTATTTTCATCATGGTTGTACTCCTTGTTATGCGGCCGCCGGCGATTTGGCGCTCTCTCTCGGCCGAGTCGCTATCCAAGGCGGTATGCTGCACATTGGGCCTGTTTTCACAAGGGCAGGGTGGGCAACACATTGTCGTGAACGGTGGCTTGGATTCCGCGACATTGACAGTCCAGTGCCGGCCCCCTAGTACAGAATGCCTCGGCTTCCTAAATTCGAAGCCAAAGCGGCACGTCGGCTCATCGGATTCCGCGAGAGCCGCGGAATGCGAGCGCTGCGCTTGTACGGCTGGGGATTTGCATGATCGGCGCCATGGCGAGGCGGGTGTTAGGGACCGCGAACGAACGGTACCTCGGACGCCTGCAAAAAACGGTCAACGCCATTAACGCCCTGGAGCCCGAGCTCGAGGCCCTTACCGACGACCAGCTACGGGGGCGGACCGACACGTTCCGCGAGCGTGTCGCAGAAGGAGAGAAGCTCGACAATCTCCTGGTGGAGGCTTTCGCGACGGTCCGCGAAGCCGCCAAGCGCACCTTGAAGCAGCGTCATTTCGACGTACAGCTCCTCGGTGGGGTCGTGCTGCACAACGGCATGATCGCCGAGATGAAGACCGGCGAGGGCAAGACATTGGTCGCGACTCTTCCGGTCTATTTGAACGCGCTCACCGGCAAGGGCTGCCATGTGGTCACGGTGAACGATTATCTGGCGCGCCGCGACGCCGAATGGATGGGGCAGATCTACAGTTTTCTCGGACTCAGCGTCGGCTGCATCGTCCACGGGCTCACCGACGAAGAGCGCCGCGCGGCCTATTCGAGCGACGTCACATACGGCACGAACAACGAGTTCGGCTTCGACTACCTGCGCGACAATATGAAAGTCCGGGCGGACGATATGGTCCAGCGGGAGTTCCAGTATGGCATCGTCGACGAGGTCGACTCCATCCTGATCGACGAGGCGCGCACGCCGCTGATCATCTCGGGACCGGTGGAGGATTCCTCCGAGCTGTACCAGAGGGTCGACCGGCTGATCCCCAAGCTCGGCGAGGGCGACTTCGAGAAGGACGAGAAGGTCCGCGCGGTGACCTTGACCGAGCAGGGCGTGGAGACGATGGAGGGGTTGCTCGCCGACGATGATCTTCTGAAGAGCGGCGGCCTTTATGACATCAGCAACGTCTCGGTGCTGCATCACGTCAATCAGGCCCTGAGAGCGCATCAGCTCTTCCAGCGCGACACCGACTACATCGTCAAGGACGGCCGGGTGGTCATCATCGACGAGTTCACGGGCCGCATGATGGAAGGAAGGCGCTACTCCGAAGGCCTCCACCAAGCCCTTGAGGCGAAGGAGAACGTCCCCATCCAGGTCGAGAACCAGACCCTCGCCTCGATTACCTTCCAGAACTACTTCCGCCTGTATCCGAAGCTCGCCGGCATGACCGGCACCGCCATGACGGAGTCGGCGGAATTCGCCGAGATCTATAAGCTCGAGGTCATCGACATCCCGACGAACGAACCGCTGATCCGGGCGGACGAGAACGACGAGGTCTACCGGACTCTCAAAGAGAAGAACGAAGCGATCCTGGAGCTGATCACCGATTGCCGGGAACGCGGACAACCGGTTCTGGTGGGCACCGTTTCTATCGAGAAGTCGGAGCAACTCTCGGCCAAGCTCAAGGAACACAGGATCGAGCACCAGGTGCTCAACGCCCGCTATCACGAGCAGGAGGCCTACATCATTGCCCAGGCCGGTCGACCAG
>JBHICL010000629.1:0-2294 GCA_046759605.1 Alphaproteobacteria bacterium
GGCGGCTGTTTGAGATGGCGACGCGGTGGGTGTAGCGGGAGAGATAGGCGAGCACGGCCTCGGGCCCGGCGAACGGCTGCTTGGCGTAAACCACCCAGTCGGCGTCGTGCCATGGCGCGAGATAAGCGGTGAAGGCGCGGCGCTCGGCCAGGTGCGCGAGATCGGTAAAGAAGCGCAGGCGGCCGGCGCGGTGAGCGGCGCGGAGCTTTTCCAGGAAGAGGCGCTGGAACAGCCGCGAGAGCACGCGCACGTGCAGAAAGAACCGCGGCCGGCAGGATATCCAGCGCTCACCGTCGAGCGATATGCCGCCGCCCGGTACGATCCAGTGCACGTGCGGGTGATGGGTCAGCGCCGAGCCCCAGGTATGCAGCACGCCGGTAAAGCCGATCCGGGCGCCGAGATGCTTGGGATCGGCGGCGATGGTGATCAGGGTCTCGGCGCCGGCCTTGAACAGGATGTCGTAGACCACCGCCTTGTTCTGGTAGGCGATGTCGGCGATCGGCTTGGGCAGGGTGAAGACGACGTGGAAGTAGGGTACGTCCAACAGTTCGGCCTGGCGCGCCGCCAGCCAGTCCTTGGCCGCCGCCCCCTGGCACTTCGGGCAATGCCGGTTGCGGCAGGAGTTGTAGGCGATCTGGCTGTGGCTGCAGTCCGCGCAGCGCGCCACATGGCCGCCGAGCGCCGCGGTGCGGCAGCGCTCGATGGCCGACATCACTTTCAACTGGCCAAGGCTCACGTGGCCGGCGTTCGCCCTGCGCCAGGCAGCCCCCTGGGCGCGGAAGATATCCGCGACCTCCAGCCCTTCTCGCGACACGGGGCCGCCGGCTTTACGAGGCCTTCTTTTTCTTCTCCTTGGCCTGCAGCTGCTCCAAGGGGCTCTTGACGGCCCGCAAGGTGGTGTTGGCGACCTGGCTATAGTGGGCGGTCGTATCGAGCTTCTTGTGGCCCAGGAGCACCTGGATCACCCGGATATCGACCTTCTGCTCCAGGAGGTGGGTGGCGAAACAATGCCGCAGCGTGTGCAGCGAGACCCGCTTGTCGATGCCGGCCGCCTCCTTGGTGCCGTGGAAGGCGCGATTGAGCTGGCGCGTGGTGAGCGGGTTGACCGGGTCCCGGCCCGGAAACAGCCACCCGCCCGGCAGCATCACGCCCTGGTCGCGGCCCGCCAGCCACCAGGCCCGTAGGAGATCGAGCAGAGGATCCGACAGATGAGCATAGCGGTCCTTGCGGCCCTTGCCTTGCTCGACCCGGATCACTTGCCGCTGGCTGTCGATGTCCGTGACCTTGAGGGAAACCACCTCCGAGGCGCGCAAGCCCGCCCCATAGGCCAGCGAGAGTGCCGCCCGGTATTTGAGGCCCGGCGCCGCGTCCAGAAGACGCGCCACCTCCTCGGGGCTCAGGATCACCGGCAGCCGGCGCGGCTGGCGCACGGTGGTCATCCCGACATCGGCGTCGCCGCGGCCCAAGGTGACGCCGAAGAAGAAGCGTAAGGCCGAGACCACCGCGTTCATCGTGGTCGCCGAGGCATCCTCGGAGCGCATGTGAAGCTGGAAGCGCCGCAGGTCCTCCGCCGTGGCCTGGTCCGGCGAGCGGCCCAAAAAGGCCGTGAACCTCTTGACCGCCGCGATGTATCCTCGCTGGGTGCAGGCCGTGAAGCCGCGAACCGTCATGTCCTCGATCATGCGCCGGCGCAACGGGCTGATAGTTTCGTCAGTCATGGGTCTGTTCCTGTTCTGAGATGAAGGTTTGGAAGGCCCCAATCTCAACACAGGACAGACCCAGCCCGTTATCGCACCATCCGAGCCAACCGACGCCTCAAACTACCGCGTAGCGGTTTCGTTCTCTGACCCGAAGCGGTCATATTGAACTTCGGTTGGGACCCCAGGGCACTTATCGTTTGACGACGCTATAAAGGAGAAGAAACCGGAGAAGATGGAAACGAGGATAGCCGCTTAATCACCCCCTTCGCAAGGGTGGCGAGTGTCAGGTCAATACCCTATCTGTACACACTGCTTACATTGATACGACGTCGAACCGAATGACAGCGTCGGTCATCCAGCTTCCCTCGTACTAGTGTGTCCGGGAAACCGTGCGATGGCCTGTGCTTCATTCACTCCGGCAGCCCCGCTTTGCACAGCCATCCGCTAACAGCGCGTTGTGCTCCGACATCTTGTATAGGGTCAATTCGCCCTGAAGGATGCTGGGGAGGAAGTCAGGCGCGAATGCCTTGAAGCCCGAGTGGAGGGTCGCCAGCTCAGCCCGCCTCCAGACCGTAGCGCTCGACCACACTCGGC
>JBHICL010000630.1:0-2291 GCA_046759605.1 Alphaproteobacteria bacterium
TGTCAGCTCACGTGCTTGCAAGCTTATCGCTTGCCGGTCGGCTATGCGGCCTTTTGTCGGCGCTTGCGAATAAGCTCGAGAATCTCTCCGGCTGCATGTGGAACGTTCGTGCCGGGCCCGTATATCGCCGCGACCCCCCGCTGCCGCAGGAAATCGTAGTCCTGGGGCGGGATGATCCCGCCGCAGACGACGACGATGTCGTCGCCGCCCTGTGCCTCCAGCGCCTTGACGAGCTGGGGCACGAGCGTCTTGTGACCCGCCGCCTGGCTGGACACCCCGACCACGTGGACATCGTTCTCCGCCGCCTGTCTAGCCGCCTCTTCCGGCGTGGAGAACAGGGGTCCCACATCGACGTCGAAGCCGATATCGGCGAAGGCCGTCGCGATCACCTTGGCGCCACGGTCATGGCCGTCCTGGCCGATCTTGACCACAAGCATGCGCGGCCGCCGGCCCTCCTCCTCGGCAAAGGCGTCCACCTCTCGTTTTATCGTGGTGAAGTCCGCATCGTCCGCGTAGGCCGAGCCGTATACGCCCGTGACCGAGCGAATGACCGCCCGATGCCGCGAGAACACTTTCTCCAGCGCGTCCGAGACCTCGCCGACGCTCGCCCGTTCTCGCACCGCGTCGATGGTCAGCGCGAGCAGGTTGCCGGCCCGCGCCTCCGCCGCGCGGGTAAGCGCGTCCAGGGCGGATCTCGCGCGCTTCTCGTCGCGCCCGGCGCGCACTTTCTCGAGGCGCGCGATCTGGGCCTCACGGACCGCCGTGTTGTCGACCTCGAGCAGGGGAACGTCCTCCGCCTCGTCCGGCCGATAGCGGTTGACCCCGACGATGACGTCCTCGCCCCGGTCGATGCGCGCCTGCAGCCGGGCCGCCGATTCCTCTATGCGCAGCTTCGGCAGCCCCTGCTCCACCGCCCTGGTCATCCCGCCCATCGCCTCGACCTCGTCGATGAGCTTGCGCGCCTCCCGGGCCATGCTGGCGGTCAGGCTTTCGACGTAGTACGAGCCCGCCAGGGGATCGACCACGTTGGTGATGGCCGTCTCGTGCTGCAGAATGAGTTGGGTGTTGCGGGCGACCCGCGCCGATGTGGGCGTCGGCAGCGCCAGCGCCTCGTCATAGGCGTTGGTGTGGAGCGACTGGGTTCCGCCGAGCGCCCCCGCGAGAGCCTCGACGGTCGTGCGGACGATGTTGTTGTAGGGGTCCTGCTCGGCGAGCGACACGCCGCTCGTTTGACAATGGGTCCTCAGGGCCAGGCTGCGCGGATCCTTGGGCGCGAATTTCTCCCGCATCATGGTCGCCCACAGGTAGCGGGCGGCGCGCAGCTTGGCGATCTCCATGAAGAAGTTCATGCCGAGGCAGAAGAAGAAGCTGAGCCGGGGCGCGAAGGCGTCGGCGTCCAGGCCCTTGGAGAGCGCCGCCCGCACGTACTCGAGCCCGTCGGCGAGGGTATAGGCGAGTTCCTGGACCAGCGTCGCCCCCGCCTCCTGCATGTGATAGCCGGAGATGGAGATGGCGTTGAACTTCGGCATCTCCCGGGCCGTGTATTCGATGATGTCGGCGACGATCCGCATCGACGGCTCGGGCGGATAGATGTAGGTGTTGCGGACCATGAACTCCTTGAGGATGTCGTTCTGGATGGTGCCGCTAAGCTTTGCCCGGGCCACGCCCTGCTCCTCGCCGGCGACGATGAAGGCGGCAAGCACCGGCAGAACCGCGCCGTTCATGGTCATCGACACGCTCATGCGGTCGAGGGGAATTCCGTCGAGGAGGATCTTCATGTCTTCGACGGTGTCGATGGCGACGCCGGCCTTGCCCACGTCGCCGACCACCCGCGGGTGGTCGCTGTCGTAGCCGCGATGCGTTGCGAGATCGAAGGCGACGGAAAGGCCCTTCTGCCCGCCGGCGAGGGCCTTGCGGTAGAAGGCGTTCGACTCCTCCGGGGTCGAGAACCCCGCGTACTGGCGGACCGTCCAGGGACGGTTCGCGTACATGGTCGCCTTGGGGCCGCCAACGAAGGGCGGGAACCCCGGCGGGCCGCCAAGCCACTCGATCTCTTCGAGATCGGCCGCGGTGTACAGGGGCTTGACGTCGATGCCCTCGGGCGACCGCCACACCAGCTCGTCGGCGGACCGCCCTTTGAGCTCCTGTTCCGCGAGCGCTCGCCACTCGTCGAGAGACTTGCTCGGGAACTCGGCCATTGGAACTCCCTCAGATCCGGCGAGCGGAGTATAAACGACGGGAATCGAGGGGTCTACGCGAGGCGCCGGCGCACAGCCCTTGCCCCCGGCCTT
>JBHICL010000631.1:0-2280 GCA_046759605.1 Alphaproteobacteria bacterium
TCGAAGGCTTCGGGGCGGCGGGACTGCAGCAGGACATGGAAGGACGCCAGCAGAATCTTCTCCAGCCGCTCGCGAAGAGATTCGTAGCGCCTTCGGCGCGCTTCGTAGGTTTCGGGGAGATCTTCCGCGATCATATCGCGCAGCGCCGCGCCTTGCAGCCCGCGCCTGAGGGCTTCCGTCACCCGTGCCTGCGCCGGGACGAACGCCTCGTGGCGCATGACGGAGAGAAGAAGGGCCTGGGCCAACCGCCCGCAGGCCACGAGCAGCGTAAACTCCGCCATTTCCCTTTTCGTCAGGAACTTGACCCCGCGCGCCGGATGCGCGCCGAGCGCGGAGATCGGATCGACCGCCTCGTCTATGGTTTCCACCGCCATGGCCACCGCCGCCGGGTCCACTTCCCCCAACTCGCGGTCCGTACCGATCGGCTGCGCCAGTTTGAGGGCCGTCTTGTCATGCACCGCTTCCAGCGCCTGGCGAAGACGGAGGAAGGCGCGGAAGACGGCGGCAAAGGTCTTGAAATCAGCGTATGTGGAATCAGGGCGCTCGGAATCGGCGCTCTCGGCCGTCTCCGCCTCTCCCTGGGCAAGCCAGAAATCGAGGATGGCACCATCGTCGATGGCGTCCGGAACGCACCCGCCTTCCCGGCGGACCAGATAGGCGATCAACTGGATGAATTTTCTCTGCTGCTGGACCGGCGACAGGTTCTCGCCGAGATAGGCGTAGAGCCTTTTCGACAGCCGGTTCGCAGTCTCCGAGACCTGCCGCGCGCTCACGGTCCGGCGGAACAGCGCGGACAGCAGCGCATCGAGCTCTCCATAGCCGATGGCGGTCACCAGAAACTCCAGCAGCGCCGAGAGGAACGGCATCCGGGAGAAGGCGATGGCGAACGTTCCGTCGGGGTATGTGATCTCGACGCCGGAGGGGGACATCGCCACGCGGTCCGTTGCCTGTCGCGACGCGAGCAGTCGAGGCTCGACGAAGGCCCGGAATGCCGAGGCGCGCGCCGGTCCGGTCTGCCAGAACAGGCTCTCGTAGCGCCCGGGCCTCGGATCGCAGGCCTCGGCGACGACCACGAGGTGGGCCAGCTCCAAGAGGGCGGGACCATAGCTCCGGCAGACGATGGTCCGGGCCACCTGGCGGCAGATGGATGGCGCGAACTTGGGCGCGCCCCCGGCTCGGGTCTCCGAGAGGAGGTCGAGGGCGGCCGCGAGCCCGGGGCCGCTCTCCCACTCCAGGATGTCGTATGCCGTTGCCCCTGCGTCCCGCATGTTCACTCACCGCCTCGCGAGTCGTCCGCTGTAGCGTCGCCGCAACCGCTCTACGCGCTCGACGTAGAGAGCCGTGGCCGGGATCACCCGCGCGTGCGGAAGGTCCCCTACCGCGGAGCCCCCATTATAGTACGACAACGCAAGGTCCGTTCGCCCTCGGTACCGCCACAACAGGCGCTTCAGAAAGTGCAGCCCCAGCCGCACGTTGATCCGGGGGTTCCAGAGCAGCTCCGGCCCGATCCCGTATTCCCCGAGGGCCGTCTTCGGCATGATCTGCATGACCCCCCGCGCCCCCTTGTGGCTGAGGGCGTTGGGGTCGAAGGACGACTCGGCGTGGGCCACGGCAAGAGCGAGGGAAACCGGCACGCCCATGCGGGTCGCCTCCTCGACGACCAGCGCCTCGATCGCAGCTCTATCGAGACCGTCCCGCGCGGTTCGGCCGGCATCCGCGGCCTCTCCCGAGGCGAGCAGCATCACGGCCGCGACGAGAGAGGACAGGGAAGCGGGGTGCGGCCGAATCCGTTTCGCACGCGGAAGGATCTCCGGGAGAGGCGCCATCAGCCGCCCTCCGCGAGCCCTGCGAGGGCTCTCTGCCAACGCTCGTTGAGGGTTGCGATGACGAGATCCTCTGCGGCGAAGGCGCGGGAGGCCGCCATGACCTCCGCCATATCGACCGTGGGGTCGAACGCCAGGACGACGCGTCCGGCGGTCCCCACCGAAGCCGGATCCAGCGGGACGAGCCCGTCGCCGTAGTAGCGGCCACGGTGGTAGATCACGATGGTGTCCGTGGCGCCCAGGCGCTCGGAGCGGTCCCCTGCGCTCGTGCTCGGCGCCGGCGTCAGCAGCTCGGTCGCGCTCGAGGCGCCGCTCTCCATGCCGGCGCCCATCGAGACCATGGTGAGCACCAGGATGCTGAAGAACCCCATGGAGAGCGCGAGCGCGATCTCGGTCATGGCGTTGCCCTGCGCACCGTCCTGCATGAAGGGCGTTCCCTCGGCTGCCACGGCGACCC
>JBHICL010000632.1:0-2272 GCA_046759605.1 Alphaproteobacteria bacterium
AGCGCCACCGGCGCCTCGATGAGCTCTTCGATACGGCGGATGTACTTGATGGCCTTGGCCGGCAGTTCGGCCCAGGAGCGCGCCCCGCGCGTGCTTTCGGACCAGCCTTCCAGGGTCTCGAAGACGGGTTTGAGCTCCGCCTGCAGGTTCATCGCCGCCGGCAGATGGGTGTAGGTCTCGCCGTCATGGCGATACGCGGTGCAGATCTTCAGGCCTTCCATGCCGTCGAGCACGTCGAGCTTGGTCAGCGCGATGCCGGTGATGCCGCCGACCTTGACGGCCTGGCCCACGAGGACGGCGTCGAACCAGCCGCAGCGGCGCCGTCGGCCGGTCACCGTGCCGAACTCCTTGCCCCGCTCGCCCAGCCCTCTGCCGACCTCGTCGTCGAGCTCGGTGGGGAACGGCCCGGCCCCGACCCGGGTGGTGTAGGCCTTGGTGATGCCGAGCACGTAGTGCACCGAGCCGGGGCCGATGCCCGACCCGACCGCGGCGTGGCCCGCAAGCGTGTTCGACGAGGTGACGAACGGATAGGTCCCGTGATCGATGTCGAGCATCGCCCCCTGGGCGCCTTCGAACAGGATGCGCTTGCCCGCGCTCCGGGCCTCATCGAGGCGCCGCCACACGGTGTCGGCGAAGGGCAGCAGCTTCGCCGCGACCTCGTTTAAGGACGCCATCAGCTCCGCACGGTCGACCTCCGCCTCGCCCAAGCCGCGGAGATAGGCGTTGTGATGGACCAGGAGCCGGCCGATCTTCGCCTCCAGCGCGCCCTCGTGCGCGAGGTCGCAGACCCTGACCGCGCGCCGCGCCACCTTGTCCTCGTAGGCCGGTCCGATGCCGCGTCCCGTCGTGCCGATCTTGGCGGCGCCGCTCGCTTGCTCGCGCACCTTGTCGAGCCGGGAGTGCAGCGGCAGGATCAGCGCCGCGTTCTCGGCGATGCGCAGGTTTTCCGGCGTCACCTCGACGCCCTGGCCCTTCAACGTCTCGATCTCTTCCAAGAGCGCCCAGGGGTCGATGACCACGCCGTTGCCGATGATGGAAAGCTTGCCGGGGCGCACGACGCCCGACGGCACGAGGCTGAGCTTGTAGGTGACGCCGTTGATCACGAGCGTGTGGCCGGCGTTGTGTCCGCCCTGGAAACGCACCACCACGTCGGCGCGCTCCGAGAGCCAGTCCACGATCTTTCCCTTGCCTTCGTCGCCCCATTGGGCGCCGACCACCGCGACATTCGCCATCGCGACTCACACTCCGATCGATTCAGTCCAGGGGCGTGATCTTGCCCGCCATGTAGGCATGGGTGCAGGCCGTGCGCCGGGCCTCGGCGCATGGGTCGCCGACGTCCTCGAGGGCGGCCACCGTTACCCAGCCGTCGGCGCGCAGCTTCCGGGCTGCGTCCGCCGCGGTCCCCAACGGCAGGAACAGCCGCCTTGGCGGCGACGGTCCCGGCACGGCGCGCAGCACCGTATCCATGAACAGGGTGAATCCCGTGGCGGGCTCCGCTTCCCCGTCGCCGGCCAGATAGCGGCCGCCGCGGCCGAGCTCGCCCCTGACGTTCAATGCGAACAGGACGAAGCTCACGCCGGTATGATACTCGAAGCCGCGGTTCTCCACCGGGTCGATGGTGAGCTTGAGTGCCGGCGCGGCCTCGTCGAGCAGGCGCACCACTTCCTCGAGGCGCCTCACCTCTCGGGCCGCGGCCGGCGGCAGGTCCAGGGTCTCGAGCTCCGCCAGCGTGCGTTGGGCCGGGCCGGCGGCGGCCAGCAGCCTGCCGAGAAGCTCCGCCGCCTCGCCCCCGAGGGCGGCCACCGCCGCCCCGTCCTTGCGGTCGAGCGCGGAGCGCGCCTGCGCCAAGGCCTCGCCGCCGGGCGAGGCGGCCGAACAGACCGCCGGCACCAGAGGCGGCAGGTTGAGGTCCACCGACAGGTCCTTGACCCCGATCCGCGCGAGCGCTTCCGCGGCGAGCAGCACCATCTCGGCGTCCGCCGTGCTCGTCGAGGCGCCGATCAGCTCGACCCCGGCCTGGCCGAACTGCCGTTCGGGGCGAAGCTGGGTGCCCTCGACCCGCAGCACCTGGCCGGCGTAGCAGAGCCGAAGCGGCCTCGGCGCGTCCTTGAGCCGCGTCGTCGCGATGCGCGCGATCTGCAGCGTCATGTCCGCGCGCACGCCCATCATGCGATGGGAGATCGGATCCATCAACCGGAAGGTCTGGCTCGTCATCGACGCGCCGGCGCCGCTCAACAGGGATTCTTCGAACTCCACCAGCGGCGGCTTCACC
>JBHICL010000633.1:0-2270 GCA_046759605.1 Alphaproteobacteria bacterium
GAGGAAGAGAGGACAACTCCCTAACGATCTAGGGTAACACCCCCAGGGCGGTGTGTACCCGCCGAGCTCGCCGATACGCTGGAGAACGAGCAGGGCTGGCCCGGCAGTTCAAGGAAGACGCAACTCGCTTCCTTTGCCCTCGAGGACGGTCCAGCCGATCTCCTCGAGCTTCTGTTTCGCAAGTGGGCTCACAGTACCGCCAAACCACAGCTCGCGTCCCCGTTCACCCGCGCCCGCAGCCTCCAGGCCGGCTTCCTCGGCCTCGGCTGCCAACTCTTCGGTCCACGCCAGGTAGTCGTTCGGAAGGACACCAATCAGCTTGTTGTCTTGTGTTCTGATCAAAGGCAGGGCGCCGAGCGCGGTGACTTCGGAGGCGGGCTCGACGTTGACGTGATAGGCCGCCATCATCTCGGCCATGCGTTGCCAGAGGAAGGCATCGGGCACGGTTCCGGTGGCGATCGCCCGATCGACGAAGATGCCACGCCCGGAGACGCCTTCCATCTGCTCGAGCGCGCCGACGAGGTAGGTTTTGCGGGTCGGTGAGTACAGCGGATGGCCGAGGAAGGAGTCGGTGACCCCTTGACTGACGTCCATCCCGTCGAGCTTGCCCTTGTTGAGGTCGTGCAGCTCGCTGGGTGTCTTGTCGTAGATGAGCGCGTTCATACTGCCGCCGAAGCTACCGATCGTGATCAGCGTGCCGGCCGTGGTTCCGCCGAGCGCCACGTCGGACGCGACGCTGACCGATAGTCCGCCGGCGAACGCCGTCCAGGCCATATCGTTCAACCGCGCTTGCAAGAGCTCGTTCTCGGCATAGGGGTCGATCTGCAGCTCCTCGGCAAAAGCACGCTTGGCGGCGGCGGTGCCGAGGGTGGCGCCAACCACGCCTTCTTCCTGCTCGCCCTTCTTGCCGAACAGCCCCCGGCCAATGCCGCGTACGAAGCGACCGGTGCCTTTGACAACGCCCGAGGCTGTCGCGACCGGCGACGTAACCATATCCTTGGCGAAGACAAACGGGCTCTTGGCTGCCTCGACCGCGGCGTCGGCGAACACCTGCGAGCGCGAGATTTCGTTGAGTTGCGCCAGCGCCTCGAGCTCATGCGCGCGGATCGCCAACAGGTCCTCGCTCTGTACCACGAGCTCGCCGTCCTCGTGGTCGATCACGTACTGATTGACATAGCCGTCGCTTATGACCTCGTCGCTCAGGGTCCAGGCCGTACCCTGGCGAAGTTCCGCCGGCACTGTCTGCGCGGCGTTGAGCACCGGCGGCGCCTCGAAGTCCTGCGCTCCCAGTGGCGCAGCGGCGAACGACAACGCAATGCCGACCGCCAGCGGCGCCATAGTAACCTTGAAGCTGTTCCTCCCTTTCCCCGACATCGGTTTGTCCTTTTCTCTCCCATCAATCGGCTTCGCCGTAAGCAACTGATCTGTCGGCTCAACGCACTAGCTGCGGTACTTTTGCACGAGCAATGCTGTTTTGCTACGAAGGGTATCCCCTCAATTGTTTGCGGGTAGTCCCTCACTTGCTTGAGGGATTATTGGCACAGAGATGCTTACCTGCCACGATTGACGGAACCATTCAGTTTTGGAAGAATGAAGTGCCCTTAACAGACAAGACTTTGTGCCCCGTTTCACCCTTTGAAGCGGGGCTTCTTCTTAACGCGTCTCGCGCGTCTAGGGGCCGTTCCTCCTTTCCGCCGAAAGCGATTCTGCCTTAACGGCGGCGGGGAGATAGGAGGGATGAACACCTGCCCAGTTGGGGGAATATACGCAGGATCGGACAGTTGCGCCTCGCTTTTTTGGCCACGAACCCTTATTGAACTATCGCTTTTTAGGTGAGGGGTCTCGAACGACTTTGACCAAATCAGCCCGGCCTCTTCGAGCGTCATCTCGCCCGGTGATGCGGCCGATTCCGGGGTGGATCGGCCCCGCGCGTGTTTCGTGGACCGGAGGCGTAACGTGACCGAAAGCAAAATGAGCAGGCGTGATTTCGCCAGGACCGCGGGCGTGATGGTGGCGGCCGGCGCCGGGCTGGGTGCGGCGGTGCGGGTCCCGTCCAGCGCCGCGCAGACATCCGGCCCCGGCTTCCACGTTCCCGGAACCATATCGACCCAGGCGCAAGCGGCGGTCCGAGAGTTCGATCCCTCGGTGCTGCAGGCGACGATGCCTCCGCCGGACGACCTCGATTCCTGGAAGAGGGCCCAGGAAGAAAATGAGATCGCCTTCAAGGAGCAGAACGAACAAGTCGTACGGCAGTACGGGCCAACCGTGAT
>JBHICL010000634.1:0-2269 GCA_046759605.1 Alphaproteobacteria bacterium
AGCAGCAGGCCCATCCGCGCCACGTTCCGGTTGTCTTCCCCGGCCTGGTTCGCGCAGCCCATGAATACTTCCTCGACCTGAGCGGCGTCCACACCCGCGCGACTCACCGCTTCGCGGATCACCAGGGCCGCCAGGTCGTCGGGGCGCACCTGGGAGAGCGCCCCTCGGATCTGGCCGATGGGCGTGCGCACCGCGCTCACGATCACCACTTCGTTCATGCCTGGACTCCGCTCCAGCTTCACGCACGATTCTATCGTACGCCGCCTCGGCCGATTCCCGGATGAAGCAGACTCTTCGCCTCGGCTGTGCTAGGAGGCCGACTCGAGAGTCGGCCGACGCGCAGCGAGCCGAAGGCGAGCTGGGATGAGAGGGCCAGTCTCCCGCGGAGTACCGTGAGGTCTCCAACTCTAACGGGCTCGAGGCCCAAAAAGGGGGAGACTGGCCGTGAAGAAGCGTACCACGGGCAAGGCTTGGACGATCGGACTGGATCTGGGGGACCGCCGCTCGCAGGTGTGCGTGCTGGACGAGGCGGGCGAGGTCGAGGCGGAGTTCCGAGTGGCGACGACTCAGAAGGGCTTGGAGAAGGGGCTGGCTCGCTACCCCGGCGCCCGGGTGGTGCTCGAGGTGGGGACCCACTCGCCGTGGGTCAGCGCGACGCTGGAGGCGAAGGGCTTCGAGGTGATCGTGGCGAATCCGCGCCGGCTGCGGTCGATCACGCACAGCGACCGCAAGGACGACCGGACGGATGCGGAGCAGCTGGCGCGGCTGGGCCGGGCGGACCCGAAGCTCTTGGGTCCGATTCGGCACCGCGGGCTTTCGGCGCAGCGCGACCGGGCGCTCCTGGCGGTGCGCGACGGGCTGGTGCGGTGCCGGGCGCTGTTGGTGAATCAGGCCCGGGGGCTGGCGAAGCCCCTGGGGCTGCGTCTCCCGACGTGCACGACGGAGGGCTTTGCGAGCCGGATGCGGCGCGAAGGGCTGCAGGAGGCCTTTCCGGGGATGCCGGAGCTGGTGGCGACGATCGACGAGCTGACCCTGCGCATCCGCGCCTTGGACCGCCAGATCGAGGCGGTCAGTCGAGAGCGCTACCCGGAGACGGAGCTCCTGCGCCAGGTCTCCGGCGTCGGTCCGGTGACGGCGCTGGCGTACGTGCTGACGATCGAGGATCCACAGCGCTTCCGGCGCAGCCGCAGCGTGGGGGCGTATCTGGGTCTGCGGCCCCGGCGCCGGCAGTCCGGGGAGCAGGATCCCCTGCTGCGGATCACCAAGGCCGGGGATCCCTACCTGCGCCGGCTGCTGGTGCAGAGCGCGCACTACATCCTGGGGCCCTTCGGGCCGGACACCGATCTGCGGCGCTTCGGTCTGCGGCTGATGGCGCGCGGAGGTCGCGCGGGGCGGAAGAAGGCCCTGGTGGCCGTGGCCCGCAAGCTCGCGGTGCTGCTGCACCGGCTGTGGGTGACGGCGGAGGTGTACGAGCCCCTGCGCGGGGTCGAGGCTGAGGACGAGGCCGCGTAGAGGATCGCAACGACAGGAGCTTCGAAAGGACGAGGACCTCACGGGAGGGCCTCGGGGAGGATCGAGCGGAACAGGACACTCACGGAGACCGCCCCGTCGGGGCGACTGCGGCCTTCGCTCGGATCCATCCGGGGAAAATCCTCGGGGGAGATCGCAGGCGAGCTCGAGGCAGCGCCCTTTACGGAGGAGGACGCCCGCGTGCACCGGGCCCCATGCGGCCCCTCGATGAGTGCGGATGGAAGCGCGGCGGCTACTCCAAGAGGATCCCGATCCCGTCCAATCCGAACCCAGGGGTTGACACGACGGGCCCTCTCATGGAAGCGAAGGCCGGAGCCCGAGCGCGAGCGTTCTCAGCGAAAGCGTTCAGCAGATGGGGCACTGGGCGGAGGCTTCGGAGCCCAGTGCCGTGCCTTCCTCTTGGCAGCGAGCGCGAGGCCCGGCAGGGCTAGAGACGCAGGCGCACCAGGATCGCCGGTAGCAGGACCAGGTCGGTGAGACAGCACACCCCCATCGTCATCGCGGTCAGCCAGCCGAACTCGCGCAGGGTCGTGAACTGCGAGTAGGTGACCGAGAGGAAGCCGAGAGCCAGCATCAGCGACGCGATCGCGACGGGGCGCCCGACGCGGCGACCGCAGCGCAGCGCCGCCTCCTCGGGGCTGACGCCGGCGCGGCGCTCCGCGCGATAGCGCACCAGGAAGTGCGCCGTCGCGTCGATCGCGATGCCGAGCGCCACGCTGCCGATCAGGCTCGTCGGCAG
>JBHICL010000635.1:0-2269 GCA_046759605.1 Alphaproteobacteria bacterium
TCGTCGTCCTGCAGACGGCGCAGGGCAGAGACCCACGGCTCCGCTCCGCTCTTTGTGATCAGCCTCCCGGTACGCCCGTCCTCAACCGCCCCCGGAACCCCGGCGACGGCGCTTGCGACCACCACCACCCCCGCCGCCATGGCCTCGGAGATAACGTTCGGGAGCCCGTCTCTATCGCCATTCGGGGCTACCTTGCCTGTGAAGAGAAGCACGTCGGCCCACTCGTATTGCTCGAACACGGCGTCGTGCGGCAGGGGGCCGGTAAAAGTCACGAACTGCGAGAGGCCGAGGTGGGCGGTCCGCCTCTTGAGTGCTCGTTTGAGGGGGCCGGCCCCTACGATCCGCGCCTCGAAAGCCAATCCCGCTGCCTTGAGTGCTGCGTAGACCGCAAGCTGCTCCAGGTAGCCCTTCTTCTCGATGAGGCGCCCGACCGCGAGGATGTGCATCGGGGTGCGGTGGGCTCGCGGCGGGCACATCGCGGGCAGCAGGTCCAGGCCCCGGCGGACAAGGACCGTCTTATACGGATCGGCACCCCGGGCCAGGAGATGCTTGCGGGTGGAATGGCTCGAGGTGATGACGAGGACGGCGTCCCCGAGCTTGCTGCTCAAAAGCCAATCACCGCCGTTCCGGAACACGTCGTAGGCGTGCGCCCCCATGGAGAAAGGTATGCCGGTGAGATCCCTCAGAAATTGCGCCGCGGTCGCCGGCATCGTCGCCCAGGCCGCGTGGAAAATATCCGGGCGGTGCTCGGCACGAGAAAAGTGCGTTGCGTAACAAAGCGCGAAGGCGAGCCCGAGCAAGGTCTCCCCGGCGTTGAGCAGCGACGGCATGCGTGTGCCCGCGAGCAGTGTTTCGAGGCGCACGAACGCGTCCGGACGGCGCGCGAGCCAGTAGGGAAACCACCAGAGGAGGGCGATGAGCCTCCATTTAGCAAAGCGCCGGATCCGCTCCCCCTCGAACTCGCGGCCCCCGCCCCAAAGCGAATAAATGTGGAGCTCGACCGGGAGGTCGCGCAGCGCTTTGAGCTCGCGTTGAGACGGGGTTTCCGTCAGCAGCGGGAATGTCGTGAAGAGGTAAGCGACCCGGATGCGGCGCCCGCCGACGCGGTCGAGTTCGGGACCGCAACGTTGCGTGTCCAGCTCAGCCGCAAGCATCGGGTCTCACCCTCCCGTTCACCGGGCCATCCGGCATCCGACCCCCATCAGGTCCTCGTAGAGCGCGAGATACTTGCGCGCGATCACGTCCATACCGTAGTGGCGGGCCACCACCTCGGGGCCTCGCCGCGCGATCGATTCGCGCAGACGCTTGTTCTCGGTGAACTCGTGCAGGCCCGAGAGCCAGTCCTCCCGATCCCGGCAGATGCGCCCGAGCCCGTGGCGCTCGACGTAGTCCCGGTAGGCGGGAATGTCGGAGCAGAGAAACGGGATCCCGAGCGCCGAATAGAGCACGAGCTTGTTCTCGGTCTTGGCGAGCGTCACCTCGTTCGGGGGCAGCGGCGCCAGCCCCACCCGGCACTCGGCGATCTCCTCGAGGTAGCGCTGGGGCCGCCACTCGACGAAGCTCGCGCGGAAGGGAAGCCGGGCCGCGAGCACTTCGTTCGAGCGCGTCCCCCGAAACGGCCGGGATTTTCGCCGCGAGGTGATGACCTTGAGGCCGATGTCGGCGAAATCCCCCCGATCACCAAAGACCTCGAAGAGGTACTCGATGTTGTCGTTCATCCCGACCCAGACGGCCTCGAAGCGCTGCTCGCGGGACCGGGCGAGCTCGACCGCCGGTTGCCCGTCCTCGATCACATAGACGGCGCCGGAGTACGCCTCCCGCACGCGCTCTGCCAGCCAGCGCGATCCCACCACCACCGCATCGAAGCGCGCGATGAAGCGCCGGATGCGGTCCCGATCCTGCAGCTGCCACTTGAGGGCGCGAAGCCGCCCCCGGACATCGCACGTGGGATGGGGATAGACGAGGAGGTTGTCCGTGAAGTCGAAGACCACCCGGCGATGACGCCGGCGCAAACGATCGACGTCGAGACCCCAGTCGCGCCGCCCCCAGACGAGAACCTCGCTGCGCTCGCCGTCGCACAGCATGTCCGTCGCAATCCCGAGGCCGCGCAGCGCCCGCGCCACCTCGATGCAGCGCAGGCGCGTCGTCGGATTCCCCGGGTCGTCCTTGACCGGTTCAAAGGCGAGCTGGAACACGGCGACGAATCCCCTCTCCCTGGAATGAGAGTTCAGCGGCCGGGCGGCCGTGTTTGAATGGCGGGGAGTCGAGT
>JBHICL010000636.1:0-2266 GCA_046759605.1 Alphaproteobacteria bacterium
CTGTCACTGCCGGAGTAATTCTCCCCAAATGTGCCGATTGAAAATTCCCCACCCTTGAGGGGAAGGGCTGGGAGGACCGGTTGGTCCACGGGAAGGGCTCCGCGCGCGCCACGGCGGGCCCATTGAGAGGCCGACGCCGTGGCGCGCGTGGCGGGGCCTGTGGATCACCTGTGATAGCCGCCTTGCCGTGTCTTCGTCCTTGTGGGGAATCGCTTGCGCCGCCGTGGTCCCGCCATCGGCAACGGCACGAGGGGCGGCGGCGTGGTCACTGCAGGAGAAATGCTCATGATCCACGATCTGAGGCGACAGGGCCTGACGGTCTCGGCGATCGCGCGGCGGCTGGGGCGCGATCGGAAGACGGTGCGCAAATACATCGGCCGGGGGCTTGCGGCGCCGGCCTATGGGCCCCGGGCGCCCCGGCCGCGTCTTCTGGCGCCGTTCGAGAGCTACCTGCGGGAGCGCGTCCGCGCCTATCCCGAGATGACGGGGCGCCGCCTGCTGCGGGAGATCCGGGAGCTTGGCTATACCGGCGGCTATACCGCGGTGACGGACTTCCTGCGCCGGGTTCGGCCCGTCGCCGCGGCCGGGTTCGAACGTCGGTTCGAGACGCCGCCCGGGCGCCAGGCGCAAGTCGACTTCGCCCAGTTCAAGACCGTCTTCACCGACGAGCCGGGCCGGGTGCGGGTCGTCTGGCTGTTCTCGTTCGTGCTCGGCTACAGCCGCTATCTCTGGGGCCGCTACGTGCTGCACCAGGACCTGCAGACGGTGCTGCGCTGCCATGTCGCGGCCTTCGAGGCGATCGGCGGGGTACCGGCCGAGATCCTCTACGACCGCATGAAGACAGCGGTGATCGGCGTCGACGCCGAAGGCGCGATTGTCTACAACCGCGCCCTCCTCGACCTGGCCCGGCATTACGGCTTCCATCCGCGGGCGTGCCCGCCCTATCGGGCCAAGACCAAAGGCAAGGTCGAGCGGCCGTTCGCCTACATCCGCGACGACTTCTTCCTGGGCCGCGCGTTCCGCAATCTGGAGGATCTCAACGACCAGTTCACCGAGTGGCGCGAGAGCGTGGCCAATGTGCGGGTGCACGGCACCACCAACCGCGTCGTCGCCGCGGCCTTCGCCGAGGAACACCCGGCGCTCGAGGCCGTGCCCGAGATGCCGTTCCGCTCCGTGCTCAAGCTCGAACGCCGCGTCTCGCACGAGGGCATGGTCTCGATCGGCGGCAACCTCTACAGCGTGCCGGACTGCACCCGCAAGCGCGTCGTCGAGGTCCACACTCTCGCCGACGAGATCCACATCTTCGAGGATGACCGGCTCATTGCCGTCCATCCGGTCCTCGAGGGTCAGCGCCAGCGAATCGTCGCCGCCGGGCACCGGCGGCTCCCGCCCCCTGGCAACAGCCGCACGCCGCGCCGCGATCCGGACCCGATCCAGCGCACCGGCGACGTCGTGGCCCGCCGGTCGCTCGCGTTCTACGAGGCTGTGGGCCAGAGGCTGGCCGCCACCGGAGGCCGCTCATGACCGTCGAGGATCTCGTGCCCGCCACCCTCGAGCGCATCCGCCGCAACCTGGTCGGGCTCAAGATGGCCCGCGCCCTCGAGGTCCTCGATCAGACCCTCCGCGGTCTCGAGCGCGGCGAGCTGTCGGCGCTCGAGGCCATCGACACCCTGCTCGCCGAGGAGCTCGGCATGCGCGAGAGCCGGCGCATCAAGATGGCGCTCATGACCGCCCGGCTCACCACGGTCAAGACCCTCGCCAGCTTCGACTTCTCCTTCCAGCCGTCCCTCGACCGCAACCGCGTGCTCACCCTCGCGCAGCTCGACTTCGTCGAGCGCCACGAGGTCGTCCACTTCCTCGGCCCGCCCGGCACCGGCAAGAGCCACCTCGCCATCGCCCTCGGCGTCGAAGCGGTCAAGGCGGCCAAAAGCGTCTACTTCTCGACCCTCGCCGAGATCGTCGCCTCCCTCGCCAAGGCCGAGCGGGAAGGCCAGCTCAGGGAACGCATCCGCTTCCTCGCCCGCAACGCGCTCCTCATCGTCGACGAGATCGGCTACCTGCCGATCACCCCGAGCGGCGCCAACCTGTTCTTCCAGCTCGTCAACGCCCGCTACGAAAAGGGCGCCACGATCCTCACCTCCAACCGCGGCTTCGCCGAGTGGGGCGAGGTCTTCGGCGACCCCGTCGTCGCCACCGCGCTCCTCGACCGGCTGCTCCACCACGCCGTCGTCATCCAGATCGACGGCTCGAGCTATCGCCTGCGCCA
>JBHICL010000637.1:0-2261 GCA_046759605.1 Alphaproteobacteria bacterium
GCGGTGGGCGCGCCCACACCCCTGGGTCCCCCCACGATCGCCACCTCGAGCGGCGGAGGAGCCGAGCCGTCCTTGCCCGCGCCGCCGGGCCTGCCCGAGGTGCCACCCAGCGCCACCGGACGGGTCTACGGCCTTGCCAACCAGGACGCGCGGATCGTGCTGCGCGCGGTGGCCGACAGCTGGGTGCAGGTGCGAGACAGGGACCAGAACGTTCTGCTCACGCGCATGCTGCGGTCCGGGGACAGCTATTACGTTCCCAACCGCGAGGATCTTCTGCTGCTGACCGGCAACGCCGGGGGCCTCGAGATCAGCGTGGACGGCGAGGTCGTTCCGCCCCTGGGTCCGGCGGGCGCGGTGCGCCGCGACGTGAGCCTGGATGCGGAGCTTCTGAAGACCGGCGGAGCCGCCGCACGCTGACCTCAAACGATCCCGGCCCTACCAGGTGCCTTACGTCTTCCGCATGCCTTGATATTTGGCCGCCGGGCGCGCATGTTAGCGCCGGCCGCGCGAGGCCGGCCCAGATGCGCCCGCGCGAGCCCGGCGAGCACGAGACGCCTACATGAGCATTCGGCCCTACCGCGACATCCACCGGCGCAAGAGCCGCCGGATCATGGTCGGGAACGTCCCGGTCGGCGGCGACGCGCCGATCAGCGTCCAGTCCATGACCAACACGCTGACCTCGGACGTCGCGGCAACGGTCGCCCAGATCCAGGCGATGGAGGCCGCGGGCGCGGAGATCGTGCGCGTCTCCTGTCCCGACCCGGAGAGCACGGCGGCGCTGCCGGGGATCCTCGCGCAGGTCACCGCGCCGGTCGTCGCCGACATCCACTTCCACTACAAGCGCGCCATCGAAGCCGCCGATGCGGGCGTTGCCTGCCTCAGGTTCAACCCCGGCAACATCGGCGCGCGGCAGCGGGTGGCCGAGGTGGTGCGCGCCGCCAAGGCCAACGGCTGCGCCATCCGCATCGGCGTGAACGCCGGCAGCCTCGAGAAGAGCCTCCTGGAGAAATACGGCGAGCCCTGCCCCGAAGCGCTCGTCGAGAGCGCCCTTTCGTCGGCCAGGCTGCTCGAGGACCTCGACTTCGACGCGTTCAAGATCTCGGTCAAGGCCTCCGACGTGTTCCTCGCCGTGGCCGCCTATCAGGCCCTCGCCGAGGCCTCGGACCATCCGCTCCATATCGGCATCACGGAAGCGGGGGGCGCGCGGACCGGCACCGTGAAGTCGTCCATCGGCCTGGGGATGCTCCTTTGGGCCGGTATCGGCGACACGGTCCGGGTGTCGCTGTCGGCCGACCCGGTGGAGGAGGTGCGGGTCGGCTTCGAGCTCCTCAAGGCCCTGAGTATTCGCCACCGCGGCGTGAACGTGATCTCCTGCCCGTCATGCGCGCGGCAGCAGTTCGACGTGATCCATACCGTACGCGTACTCGAGGAGCGCCTGGCCCACATCACCACGCCCATGACCGTCTCGGTCATCGGCTGTGTGGTCAACGGCCCGGGCGAGGCGGTGATGACCGACATCGGGCTCACCGGCGGCGGACGGGGCACCCACCAGGTGTACGTATCCGGCCAGCCGCACCACCGGCTCAAGGACCGGTCCGTGGTCGATCATCTGGTCGAGATGGTGGAGGCCCGGGCCGCCGAGATAGAGGCAGCGAAGGGCGACCGGAAGAACGAGGAGCCGGAGGCAAACGCCCGCGCCGCCGCCGACTGACCGCCCAGTAGACGATCGAGGAACCTTTGGGAAAGCTTCAACCGGTACGCGGCACGCGGGACCTGTTGCCGGACGAGGCACGGACGTACGCGTACATTGCCGAGACATCCCGGGAGCTGGCGGGGCGCTTCGGCTACCTGCCGTTCGACACGCCGATCTTCGAGTTCTCCGAGGTGTTCACGCGTACGCTGGGGGAAACCTCGGATATCGTCACCAAGGAGATGTACACCTTCGAGGACCGCGGCGGCGACAGCCTGACCTTGAGACCCGAGGGCACGGCGGGCGTGGCCCGGGCCGTCATCTCCGACGGGCTGCAGCACGAGCTGCCGCTCAAGCTGTTCTACGCCGGGCCCATGTTTCGCTATGAGCGGCCGCAGAAGGGCCGCCTGCGCCAGTTCCACCAGATCGGCGTCGAGCTGATCGGCGTGCCCGAGCCCCTGGGCGACGTCGAGGTCATCGCCATGGGGGCGCAGATCCTGGAAAAGCTGGGGGTCCTCCACCGCACCACCCTGGAGCTCAACACCCTCGGCGACGTGGAGAGCCGGCGCGA
>JBHICL010000638.1:0-2260 GCA_046759605.1 Alphaproteobacteria bacterium
ACCCTGGGCGAAGATTTTGTAACCTCTGGGTGTGGCCAACGTGGCCAACATGCTCGCACGTCCGGTCGCTTCGTTTCCGTTGATCTCGTACAGGAAGTTCCCCATCATGTGCCGACAGCGAATTTCACGGCCGTGGACTTCGGCGTATTCTCGAAGAGCTGCATGGCCCCTCATCGCCCGGGAGCCCACCTGGAACACACCGTCCCGGGTGAAGCACCGCACCCAGGCCTCAGGGTCGAGCTCGTCGATAGCATGGGCATACCGCGCAAACAGCTCTTGGATGGCTAGCTTTTCAATCCATGTGTTCTCCATGATCTTTCTCCCGCCCCTGCGGGCGCACACGAAAGGCCTAAGCGGAATAGCTACACGAACACGGAGCCACCGTCGACGACGAGAGTCTGGCCGGTCATGAAGGCGCTGTCTGCTGAGGCGAGAAAGACGATGGCGCCCTCGACGTCCTCCCCGAGTGCGTCGCGCTTGAGGGAGCGCGCGGCCATCACGGCGGCGTGCTGGAACGTGGTGATGTCCGGATTGGCCTTGACGGTATCGCTGAGGATGAGGCCGGGTGCCACCGCGTTCACGCCGATCCCCCACTCTCCCAGCTCGCGGGCGAGGGCGCGCGTCATGGCGATCACCGCACCCTTCGAGGTGACGTAGTGGAGCAGCAGCGGGGTCCCCTTGGCGACGATGGCGGAGGCGATGTTGACGATCCGTCCCGACCGCTGTGCCTTCATGATGGGGGCGACAGCCTTCACGCAGTTCCAGATCCCCTTCACGTTGACAGCCATGAGGCGGTCCCATTCGGCCTCGGGGATGGCCTCGAAGGGCTGGGGCTTGAGGCTGGCGAAGAGCGCCGCGTTGTTGACGAGGACGTCGACGCGCCTGAAGCGCCGGACGGTCTCGTCCACCATCGCCTGCGCCGACTCCGCCGAGGCGACGTCCGCCAGCACGCCGTAAACGTCGCCGTGGGACCCCAGCTCCCGCGCGGCGCTGGCGGGGTCGACGATGTCGGCGATCGTCACGCGGGCGCCCTCGTCCAGGAAGCGCCGCGCGTACACGCGGCCGAGGCCGACCGCCCCGCCGGTGATGATGGCGACCTTGTCCATCAGCCGTCCGGCGCCGGATTCGTCTCGGGCTGGCATCTTCGGTCCTCCTCAAGGTGGCGGACATTGCCGCGCCGGCAGCCCCGTACCGAGTGACGAGGACGATGTGCTATCATCTGGCCGACGCATGACGGCGATTCCTATCATCGATCTCACCCCGGCCCGGGACGGCGGCCCCACCGACCGGTTGCGGGTCGCCCACCAGATCGACGCGGCGTGCTGCGAGATCGGGTTCTTCACGATCATGGGCCACGGCGTGCCGCACCAGATCATTTCCGACCTGACGGCGGCAGCGCACGCGTTCTTCGTGCTGCCCCTCGCAGAGAAGCTCAAGGCGAGCCACCCGGTGCAGGGCACCAATCGCGGCTATCACCCGGTGGGCGGAGAGGCCCTCGCGGCGGCCAATGACCAGGCGGCGCCGGCGGATCTGAAGGAATTCTTCCACGTCGGGCCCGTCGACGTGACGAGCGACCCATACTTCACGAGCGAGCTCGGCCGGCGACATTTTCTGCCGAACATCTGGCCCGCCGTCCCCTCCGACTTCGAGCGCGCGGCCACCGTCTACTACCGGACGATGAGCCAGCTGGTCGTCCTCCTCATGCGGCTGACCGCGCTGACCCTCGGCCTCGAGGAGACGTTCTTCGATCGGAAGGTGGATCGCTCGATCGGCACGATGCGACTCAACTACTACCCCGGTCAGACCGAGCCCCCTCGCCCGGGGCAGCTGCGGGCCGGCGCCCACACCGACTACGGCGGCTTCACGATCTTGAGCGGGGAGGACGTCCCCGGCGGCCTTCAGGTGCGGGCGCGCTCCGGAGACTGGATCGACGCGCGGACGCAGCCGAATAGCTTCGTAGTGAACATCGGAGACCTCCTGATGCGGTGGACCAACGACCGGTGGCTGTCGAACCTGCACCGCGTCGTGAATCCTCCGTCGACCGCGGCGTCGCCCCGGGCTCGCCTATCGATCGCATTCTTCAACCACCCGAACTACGACGTCCTGATCGAGTGCATCGCGGCCCCGGGCCAGGTCAAGCACCCTCCCGTCATGTCCGGCGAGTATCGTGACCTGAAGTACGCCAAGACGGGACTGGCGCCCGCGAAGGTCGGGTAGCGACGAACCCGATCCGATGTCAGACTGAGATCTGCGTCGGGCG
>JBHICL010000639.1:0-2259 GCA_046759605.1 Alphaproteobacteria bacterium
GCCCAGGTGCTGGCGAGCTGGGCCGGGCGATATGTAAGCGACGATAGCGAGGCCGCGGCGCCGGGCGTGAGTGCGAAGGAAGGCGAGGTGGTCGTCGGCGAGACCCGGGAGGGCCGGTTCAGCCAGGCGATCGCGGCGGGACGTCATCATCTGCGAGCGGACGAGCCCGCGTCCTTCGGCGGCGACGACACCGGACCGACGCCTTATGGTCTTCTGCTCGCGGCCCTGGGCGCCTGCACCTCGATGACCTTGCGCATGTACGCCCAGCGCAAGGGTCTGCCGCTCGAACGCGTGGTCGTACGGCTGCGCCACGACAAGATCCATGCCGAGGACAGCGACCAGTGCGAGACGAAAGGCGGCAAGATCGACCATGTCGACCGCGTGCTCGAGCTGCACGGCGACCTCGACGACACGGCGCGAAGCAGGCTCCTCGAGATTGCCGACAAATGCCCCGTGCATCAGACACTTACGCGCGAGAATTCCATCGATACACGGTTGGGATCCTAGCCGGCGCGGTCGCCGGTCGCCGGCGGGCGCTGTCGTTGACACACCTATGTCCAGCCTGGATAATCGTAATTCCAATCCGACGCCAACACGGAAGAAGAAACAAGGATCTCGGGGAGGCCGTTGGTCGCTAAGAAAAACAGGGCGTTTTTCTCCGGTAGCCGTGCGGTTTTACTGGAAGCCAGGCGTGTTGCCTTCCGTGTTGCTTTCGAAGTCATGCGATCCACTTGATCGGTTTTTGGAGGGAGGCCTCACGAATGTCTGACAAACCTTGGTGGAAATCGGTGCATCCGGCGGTGCCGGAGCTTACCGAGCAGTTTCGTAAGGGGAGGATCGACCGGCGCGAGTTCCTGCGCACCGTCACGCTCCTCGGAGTTTCGGCGACGGCGGCCTATGCCTTGGCCGGCCAGCGCCTGGTGGCGCCGGCCCGCGCCCAGATGGCGAAGCAGGGCGGCAATCTCCGTGTGGCCATGTTCGTTAGGGCGGTCGACGACCCGGCACAGTTCAACTGGTCCGAGATGGGCAACATCGCCCGCCAGTTCATCGAGCCGCTGGTTCAGGTCGGTACCGACAACGTTGCCCGGCCATATCTGCTCGAAGGCTGGCAGCCGTCCGAGGATCTGAAGACCTGGACGCTCAAGCTCAGGAAGGGCATCACGTGGTCCAACGGCGACGAGTTCAACGCCGACGACGTCATCTTCAACATCGAGCGATGGCTCGATCCGGCGACCGGTTCCTCGAACCAGGCGCGGCTGTCGGCCATGACGCACACCATCGAGACGAAGGACGACCAGGGCAACACCGTCCAGTCTACCGTCCCGAACGAGGGCGCCGTCGAGAGGGTCGACGACCACACGGTCGTTCTGCACCTGGGCAGGCCGGAACTGGCCATTCCCGAGAGCTTCGGCGACTACCCGGCGCTGATCGTCAATCGGCGCTTCTCGGACGAAGGCGGCGTACTGTCCAAAAATCCAGTGGGTACCGGTCCGTTCGAGCTGGTCGAATACGCGGTCAACGAGCGGGCGACGGTGCGCCGGCGCGAGGGCACGCACTGGACGGGCGAGGTCTTCCTCGACAGCATCACGTACATCGACGTCGGTGGCGATCCCAGCGCCGAGCTGGCGGCTTTCGCCTCCGGTCAGATCGACATCAACTATCAGACCGGCGTCGAGCAGATCCCGGCGATGCGGCAGATCCCCGGCCTTGTCGTGCACGAGGCGGTAACCGGACAGACAGCGGTCGCGCGCATGCGGACGATCGAGGAGCCCTGGGGCAACAAGAAGCTGCGTCAGGCAATCCAGGCCACCATCGATCACGCGCGGGTGCTGGAGGTGGCTTATAGCAACTTCGGCGTGCCGGGCGAGGACCATCACGTCTCGCCCGTGCATCCGGAATACGCCAAGCTACCGCCTCTGGTCCAGGACTACGACAAGGCCAAGCGGTTGCTGGCCGAGGCCGGCTTCGCCGACGGCTTCGAGCACGAGTTCGTCTGTATCAACGTCCCTTGGGAGTTGAACTCCTGCCAGGCCATCGTCGAGATGGCGCGGCCGGCCGGAATCAATCTGAAGCTGAACGTTCTTCCGGGCGACACCTATTGGGACCGTTGGGACAAGTGGCCGTTCAGCTTCACTTCGTGGACCCACCGCGTCCTCGGCACCCAGGTGCTGAACCTGGCCTATCGGACGGGCGGCGTGTGGAACGAGGCCGCCTACTCCAACCCGGAGTACGACCGGTTGCTCGACGAGGCCAGTGGCA
>JBHICL010000640.1:0-2254 GCA_046759605.1 Alphaproteobacteria bacterium
GTAGTCGCCGCCGCGGGGCAGATGAGCAGGTCGATATCCTCGAAAAACACTTGGAACTTGCGGTAGATATCGGTCTGTGCGGCCATGGCTCGGCCCACCTGGGCGACGGTGATACCGCGCGCCGACTCGACGTTGGCGATGACGTTGGGTCCTGCAAGCTCCCGGTAACGCTCAACATAGTCGCCATAGTTGTCGAAGAAGTTGATTCCGCGCAGCGTCTCGAATGTCGTGTGTACATCGCCGAGATCCGGATCGTGCCATTCGACATTCGCGAACAACGGGGCAATGCGCTCGGTGGTTCGCCGAAACGCCGCGCGCACCTCCTTGCTCACTGGTGCGACGCCGAGATCCTCTGAGAAGACGACGCGCAACCGCCCCAGATCGGCTTTCGCCAACTGGCGCGGATGCTCCACCGCCGTCGCCAGGGGGTCGTGATTGTCGAAACCCGAGATCGCGCGCAGCAGCAGGGACAGATCCTCGACCGTGCGCGCCATCGCGCCGTCGACGGACAGGGCCGACCACCCATGACGGCGGCTCCGGCTCGGCACGAGGCCCGGGGACGGGCGGTGTCCGACGACGCCGCAAAAGGACGCGGGTGTCCGCAGACTGCCGCCCATATCCGAACCGCTGGCGAGGGGTACCATGTCGGTGGCCAGCGCGACGGCCGAGCCGCCGGACGAGCCAGCGCAGGACAGCGCGGTGTCGAACGGATTGACGGTTGCACCGTAGACGCGGTTGATCGTGTTGGCACCGGCGCCAAACTCTGGCGTATTCGTCTTCCCGATCACGATGCCGCCGGCGGCGCGGATACGGGCGACGATCAGGTCGTCGGTGTCCGGTACATGGTCTTTGTACACGAGGGAGCCCCAAGTGGTGCGTAGGCCAGCGGTGGCGCTCACATCCTTGACCGCCACCGGCAGGCCATGCAGCGGTCCGCACGGCCCACCGCGTATCACCGCCGCCTCGGCCTCCCGCGCGGCGGCACGACCGCGCTCCAGATCCAGCGCAACCATCGCGTTGACCATGGGATTGAGCGCTTCTATGCGAGCGCGGCAGGCGTCGAACAGCTCCACCGGCGAAATGGCCTTGCGGGCGATTAACGCTCGCAAGTATGAGGCAGACCCCTCGACGAGCTGGTCCACGCCTCCCTCTTTTCATTTCGCATATTGAATGCATCTTGAGGTGCGGCATAAGGCAAGTCAATCCACGTGGCGCCGTGGCACCGAGCCGCTGCCATTATGTGAGCTTTATATCCGACGGGCGCGTACGTTGGTCGAGGTATGCGCCATTGCAATCGTCAGGGGTCGGCACGAGGATCTTCTTGAACTCGGGCAACATGGGCGCGCTAAGGGCCTTCTCTAAGCGCTCGATGAATAGTTGCCGACGACAATCCGGTGCGCGTAATCGATGTCTTTGTCGAAGAGCTTAATGTGGCGCGCAATCGACCCGACGGCCGGGCCTCGGGATCTGTCACCCCGATGTTTCGTCGCCGTCAGGAGACCGCTGACAAACGGCTGGTCAGCAGCTTCCGGACCTTCGCTGACACCGCGACTTCGCCCTGGCTGGAATAAGCCTCGTGGTTTTCGACGATCCTGGACTTCTCGTATAGAAAATTCACCATCACGCCGGCGTAGTTCCGAAGGCCGTTTTCAGACCTGTCGGCCAGCCAGTTGATCTGTTCGATGCTCGACCCGTTACCCAGGTGGAATCGGGCAACGGGGTCTATTGGCAGACCGTCCCGTTTTTCCTGAATAAGATACCGCGCGCATAAGGGAATAAGGGCGGCCTTCAACCGTTCTTCGGCGGCTGGCTCTGTTGGGAACCGCCCCTCATCGATAAGTTGCAGAGCTTCCACCGGAACCGTGTCTGTCTCGCGTTCCGAAAGCTCAGCGAGCCACGTGGCAAAACCGGGAATCGGTGAGAGCGTGGCGAACGTCTTGAGTTGCGGCAGCTCCCGCGACAAGTGGTCGACAACCTGTTTGATCAGGAAGTTGCCGAACGAGATGCCATCCAGGCCAGTCTGACAGTTGCTGATGGAGTAGAAGATCGCCGTGTCAGCGTCATCTGCCCCGCGGTCGAGTGATGTTATATCGAGCAGCGGCTGGACCGCTGTCGCGATGCCGCGTGTAAGCGCCACCTCGACGAATATGAGCGGTTCTTCGGGCAGGGCGGGATGGAAATAGGCGAAGCACCTGCGGTCATCCGCCAAGCGCCGCCTCAAATCATGCCAGCCGCGGATCTCGTGCACGGCCTC
>JBHICL010000641.1:0-2246 GCA_046759605.1 Alphaproteobacteria bacterium
CCCAGCATCGGATTGCGCTCGTGCAACTGCGCCGCACGCTTGCGCACGGCTTCCAGACTGATCCCAGCGGCCTCGGCGACTTCCGCGAGTTCCTCGTCCGTTTTGGGCAGGAACTCGTGCAGGGGCGGGTCCAGGAGCCGCACCGTGACCGGCAGTCCGGTCATGATGCGGAACAGCTCGATGAAGTCCTGGCGCTGCATGGGCAGAATCTTGGCAAGGGCGGCGCGACGCTCTTCAGATCCCTCGGCCAGGATCATCTCCCGCACGGCGACGATACGCTCGCCTTCGAAGAACATGTGCTCGGTGCGGCAAAGCCCGATCCCCTCGGCCCCGAATTCGCGGGCGGTGCGGGCCTCTTCCGCGGTTTCCGCATTGGCGCGGATGCGAAGGCGGCGGATCTCATCGGCCCACTGCATGAGCGTCGCGAAATCCCCGGAAAGCCCGGCCTCGACCATCGGCACATCCCCGGCCATGACCTCGCCGGTGACGCCGTCGATGGTGATGGTTTCCCCGGCCTTCACCGTCACGCCGCCCGCGCTCATGGCCTGTTCGGCATAGTCCACGCTGAGATCGCCCGCGCCGGCGATGCAAGGGCGGCCCATGCCCCGGGCCACCACGGCGGCATGGCTCGTCATTCCGCCCCGGGTGGTGACAATCCCCTCGGCCGCGCTCATGCCATGGACGTCCTCGGGGCTCGTCTCGATGCGCACCAGGATCACCTTCTCGCCGCCGGCGGCCCGCGCCTCGGCCTCATCGGCGCTGAACACCACCGCGCCCGATGCGGCGCCCGGAGAGGCCGGGAGGCCGCGGGCGAGAACATCACGTTTCGCCTCCGGATCGATGGTCGGATGGAGAAGCTGATCGAGGGCGGCGGGATCGATGCGCGCAACCCCTTCGTCCCGCTCGATCAACCCTTCGCCCACCATGTCGACGGCGATCTTGATCGCCGCGGCCGCGGTGCGCTTGCCCGAACGGGTCTGGAGCATCCAGAGCTTTCCCTTCTCTACCGTGAACTCGATGTCCTGCATGTCCCGGTAGTGGTTCTCGAGCTTCCCGCGGATCTCGAGCAACTGGCCGAACACCTCCGGCATGACCTCTTCCAAGGCGGGCAAGGTGGAGCCGTCCGCTTGCTTGCCGGCCGTGGTCAGGTGCTGGGGCGTGCGGATGCCCGCGACCACATCCTCGCCCTGCGCGTTGACGAGGTATTCGCCGTAAAACGCGTCCTCGCCGGAGGCGGGATTGCGGGTGAACGCGACCCCCGTGGCGCAGTCATCCCCCATATTGCCGAACACCATGGCCTGGACGGTGACCGCCGTTCCCCAGTCCTCGGGGATGCCGTGCAAGGAGCGGTAGGTGACGGCGCGCGGGTTCATCCAGCTTGCGAACACGGCGCCGATGGCGCCCCAGAGCTGCGTGGTCACGTCCCGGGGAAACGGTTGGCCGAGTTCTTGCTCGATCTTGGCCTTATACGCCGCGATCAGTTGCTTCCAGTCGTCCGCGCCGAGCTCGGTATCGAGGGTGAAGCCGTGCTCGGACTTGTGCGACTCCAAAAGCTCCTCGAAGCGCTGACGGTCGATGCCGAGCACCACGTCGGCATAAATCTGAATGAAGCGGCGGTAGCTGTCATAGGCGAAGCGCGGATCGTCGCCTTGCTTTGCCAGCCCTTCCACGGTTTCGTCGTTGAGCCCCAAGTCCAAAACCGTGTCCATCATGCCGGGCATGGAAACCCGCCCGCCCGAGCGGACCGAGACCAGGAGGGGGTTGGCCGCATCGCCGAACCCGGCGCCGACGGTTTTCTCGAGGGTACGCAAGGCGGCGTCGACCTGGTGGCTGAGACCGTCGGGGTAGTTTCGGCCGTGGGCGAAAAAATAGGTGCAGACCTCGGTGGTGATGGTGAAGCCGGGCGGAACGGGCAGACCGAGGTTGCGCATCTCCGCCAAATCCGCTCCCTTGCCGCCCAGAAGCTCGCGCATGCCGGCGCTTCCTTCCGTACCCGCGTCGCCAAAGCCGTAGACCCACTTCGTCATGCCACAGCTATCCCTCGATCTTCGAGAAGTCGGCGACCTGGTCTAGGGTGGCACGGATCTGCGAAAGCAGCCTCAGCCGGTTTACCCGTCGCTTTTTGTCATCGGTTACATTTACTGTGACATTGTCAAAAAACCGATCAATCGGTTGGCGCAGCTTCGCGAACTCCGACATGGCGCGACCGAAGTCCTCCTTCTGAAGCCATACCGAACTTGCCTGCA
>JBHICL010000642.1:0-2203 GCA_046759605.1 Alphaproteobacteria bacterium
CGTGAGCATCACGCTGGACCTTTACAGTCACGTCCTACCGGGAATCCAGAAAGAGGCCGCCGAGCGGGTGGACTCGGCCTTTCGAATGGCGCTGGCAAAGGAAAGCCAGGCGGACTAAGCCACGCAGGGCAGGCGATTCCCCAAAAGGCTAACCATGTGGTTGGCTTCGGCTCCGCGCCGGTCGTGGCGTGATCCCATGTTTGCAAAATGTTTGCAAATCGGCCGCGGCGAGCCCGCGTTCACGCTAAGTTCACTTGGGCAAACGCCGGCTAAGTAATTGAAATGGCGGAGGGAGTGGGATTCGAACCCACGGTACGGCTTGTCAACCGTACAACGGTTTAGCAAACCGCCGCCTTCGACCACTCGGCCATCCCTCCGCTCAGGCGGCCAAAGCCGCACGGCGTTTCCATCCGCCCTTCTACAAAGCGCCAGCAACCCTGTCAACGACGGTCCGGGGGCCCAAAACGGTTGTCGCCCGAGATCTGCAGCAGTTGCGCGCCTCGCCGAAGGTCCCTACAGGTCCGGTGGGCCCCGGACGCCGTCATCGTGTCTCTCATCCAAGGCTCGCCCCGCTCTTTCGAGAATCACTTTCGACCTTATCGCTTCCCCGACCGCGCCCGTGACCTCGTCCTGATTTCCCAACGAACCCTAAAGACCATGACGAGCGCGGGCGCGCGCGATAGACCGCGATAGACTTGGACGAGCGTTGGACGAGCGCGGGCGCGCGCGATAGACTTGCCGGCCTCAGCGCACAGGTAAGCAATCGACGGAGACAGGGTGTGATTGTCGAACAAATCTACACGGACAACGCCTATCGCAACTTCAACTATCTCATCGCGTGCCCCCAGACCGGCGAAGCGCTGGCCATCGATCCGCTGGAAGCTGGGCTATGCCTCAACACGGCGAGGGACTGCGGATGGGAAATCACCCAGGTCCTCAACACCCACGAGCATTTCGATCATATCGGCGGCAACGAGGCGGTCATCAAGGCAACCGGGGCGAAGCTGTTGGCCCATGCCAAGGCAAAGGACAAAATCGCCAACATTGACATCGGCCTCTCGGCCGGCGACGTGATTAAGGTGGGCAAGACGGTGGAGCTCGAGTCCCTGGACACGCCCGGGCACACGCTTTCCCATATTTGCCTCTTGTCCCACACCGACCCACCTGTGCTGTTCTCAGGCGATACCTTGTTCAACGCCGGAGCCGGCAACTGCCACCATGGCGGCCATCCGAGCCACCTGTACGAGACCTTCGCCACACAGTTGGCCAAATTGCCCGAGGAGACACGGGTTTATCCCGGCCACGACTACATCGCCAACAATCTACGGTTCACCCTGGACCGCGAACCGGACAACGGGAAAGCCGGACAACTCTTGGACCAGGTGAAGGCCCAAGACCCGCACCGCGCCCTGGTCACGACTCTCGGGTTGGAGAAGGAGATCAATGCCTTTTTCAGGCTTCACAGCCCGACGGTGATCGCCCGGCTCAGGGAAGCCTTTCCCGACATGTCGGAAAAACCAGAGGCGAGAGAGGTGTTCCTCAAGCTGCGCGAGCTGCGCAACAAGTGGTAAGGCCAAGACTGTTCGAAAAAGGGATCAAGCCGCGCGCCGAGACGGCCCGCCCTTGTGCGGCGCGCCGGCGGTGCGATAATGAAGCCGGGTTCGATCCGTGAGACCGGCCGATGCCGATATTCCGCCGACTGCTGTTCTACGCCGCGCAACGGATCGCGTTCGATCCGCGCGTGCGGGCCAAGGCGGCAGAGCTATTCGAAAAAGAGGTCAAGCCGCGCGCCGAGGTCGCCTGGCGCCGGACCAAACCGAAGCTCGACGCCGCCAAGGCCGAGCTCGAAGACATCGCCGATGACGTCGACCTCCGCAAACATCCTCGGAAGTTCGCCGTGAAGGTAAAGGAACGATTCCTCGATCGCGACAAGCGGCGTTAGGCGCAGCTGGCTTTGCCAGGAGGCATCTTTACCCGGCGACGCCCTCCGCTGCCGCGCGACCGGCGTGATGGCGATTTCGAGCGCCGAACGGGCATCCCATCCAACCGGTCGGTCCGCCGCTAGAAAACGGACGCGGGCGCCGCTCAGCGCCGCATATACTGCGTCGCGCCGAACAGCACCTCTTTCGCTTTCTCGTCCATGGGACCCACGCGCTTGCGGTCGGCCAGCACTTCGAGGCCCCGCCGCACCGCCGGGCGCGCG
>JBHICL010000643.1:0-2184 GCA_046759605.1 Alphaproteobacteria bacterium
TAGCGAAAAGGCGACAGCCTACCAGGCCAGAATGGGTCCAAGAATGGCTGAAAACAGCCTCTGGCAGTCGCCCATACGATGATGTTGTCGTCATATGTCGAGGAATGTGGCAAGCTGTCGTGAAGGCTTTGACTTCCGAGTTGGGTCCATGAAGCGACATGCGGCGACAGCGCCAACTAGGTCGGCATTCTGGTCGGTATGCGGACATCTCGACAGGCAACGCATGGGCCGACGCGCGCTTTCTCCAACATGGCGAAGGTCCGGTAACGACACGCAGGTCATCGAGCGCACGCCCGTGCGGCCGTCGCCAGGAATCCCGATCGAGTAAAGCCGTGCTCCTTCGCGCTGGCGTCGATCTCGTCAACGAGACCGGGTTCGCGTGGGCAATCGCTTTTGTGAATACTATATGGGTTGTCAGGGCGCGTGGAGACCGCGGATGAACCCAACCAAAGAGCGCGACCTCGCCGACTGGATCAATGCGGAAGGCCTGCGAGGTGCGGACGAATTGCAGCTCCTGGCGGGCTTCTGCGAGCGGCTGGTCGAGGCGGGGATCCCCCTGCTGCGGGCCAATATCAACAGGCGCACGCTGCACCCGCTGGTTTTTGGCACCGACTTCGAGTGGTGGCGGGATGAAGGCGCCCGTCAGGACGATCTGTATCGCACCGGCGCCCGGCTATCGGAAGAGGAGCTGCGCCGCTTTCCGTTCTACTACATGCACGCCGAGGGTCTGTCCCGGCTACGACGGCGGCTCGATGAGCCGGTCGCGGAGTTCCCCCTGCTGGAAGGCTTGCGGCAACGCGGCGGCACCGAGTACGTGGCATTTGGCACGAGCTTCGGGGACGCCGAGACGCCCGGCCCGTTTCGGGGCTTCAGCTCTTCGTGGGCCACCGACGCGTCCGGCGGGTTCGGCGACACCGCAATTTCCGCGATCGAAAGGTCGCTGAAGCCGCTCGCTCTGGCCATCAAGGCGTCCTCAACGTATCGCGCCGCCGTAAGCGTGCTCGAGACCTATCTGGGGAAGGATGCGGGACAGCGCGTGCTCGACGGCGAGATTGCGCGTGGTTCCGCTCAGACGATCCGTGCCGTCTTGTGGTACGCCGACCTCCAGGGCTTCACGGCAATCGCCGACAGCACGCCGCGCGACCAATTGATCACGATGCTGAACGACTACTTCGGCTGCATGGTGGACGCCGTGCATGAGCAAGGCGGCGAGGTCCTCAAGTTCATGGGCGATGGTCTCTTGGCGATCTTCCGTTTGGAAGGTGAGTCCGATGTTTGCGGTGTCGCCCTGAGCGCAGCGGAGACCGCGTTTGCCCGCGTGACGGAGCTGAATGGCCAGCGCGAAAAAGGCGGCTTGCCGGTTACCAGGTTCTGTCTGGGGCTGCATCTCGGCGATGTTCTCTACGGCAATATCGGCGGCCAGGATCGGCTGGACTTCACCGTGGTCGGCCCCGCCGTGAACGAGGTCAGCCGCATCGAGGACATGTGCCGCGCGTTGGATCGGGACCTGATCATTTCCTCGGCGTTCGTCGAAGCCGCCGGCGCTTGCTCGAGCCGCATCGTGTCGCTGGGTCGTTACGGCCTGCGTGGCGTTCGCCAGCCCCAGGAGTTGTTCACGTTGGCGCCGCCGGACGCGATGCCCTGTTAGTACATCATCAGATCACCACGAACAGCCGCGCGTCGCCGCGAACGATGTTGAGGGCGACGACACGCGCGGTGGTCTCGAGCGCGGCTTCAATCTCTCCGATGTTCTTGACCTTCGTACGGTTCACGACGTCGCCCACCTGGATGCCGGCCTGCTCCGCCGCCGAGCCTGCCTCCACCTGAGTGACGATCGCGCCCCGCCTGACGCCAAGTTCCAGGGCCTCGGCCAGATCGGGCGTGATGTCCTGGATGAGGATGCCAAGGCGGCCACGGCGCACCTCGCCGAACTCGATGAGTTGCGCCATGACCGATCGCACCATGTTGCTCGGCACGGCAAAGCCGATCCCGACATTGCCGCCGGCCGGCGTGATGATTGCCGTGTTGATGCCGACCATTTCGCCCGCCAGGGTCACCAGCGCACCGCCCGAGTTGCCGGGATTGATCGAGGCGTCCGTTTGAATGAAGTCCTCGAAGCCCTCGGGATTTATGCCGCTGCGGCCGAGGGCGCTGACGATGCCCGAGGTAACCGTCTGGCCGAGA
>JBHICL010000644.1:0-2183 GCA_046759605.1 Alphaproteobacteria bacterium
CGGGAAATCCGCACGTCCGGTTCGATGAGCGGGGAGAGGAAACGGAGCGATGCCGTATGGCCCAAGCCACCGCGCCTCTCCTCGACTCTACTTAACCAGTGCCCACAAGTGTTCAGCTGGGTGTTGCGTAAACTCAGCAACTCTTCCCGCTGGAGGTTGATCACCGCCTTGCAGAACCAGCAGGTCAGCCGGTCATTGCCCTTGATCCAGCGCATGGACCTGCTGTCCACGTGTGGCGACGGTTCTATGAGTGCCTTACTCCATCGCCGCAAAGGCAGGGGCAAAGACTTCCTTGGCAAAATTCTCAAAAGACCGCGGCGCCTGTCCGGTAATGACCTTCACGGCGTATGTCGTGTAGTCGCCCCAGCCTTCGCTGAAAGCCTTGTGATACTGGCCAAAGACAGTGGCAGCCCACTCGCCCCAGCCCGCTCCGCGAATGCTATCCTCGATGGCCTCGATGGTCACGGGTACGTACTTCACCTCACGTCCGACCGCTGCCGAAAGGCTCGCGGCAACGTCGTGGAAGCTGACGGTGGCCGGCCCAGTAAGTTCGTAGGTTTCGCTGTTGTGGCTCCCGTCGAGTAACACGTTCACCGCCACATCAGCGATGTCCCGAACGTCGATCATGCCGAGCTTGCCATCGCCCATTCCCCAGTACATGACGCCGTCGGAGAGAATGGACGGCGCTGCCATCAACACGTTCTGCATGAAGAAATGCGGCCGCAAGATTGTATAGGGGAGCCCCGAACTCTTGAGCTCATGATCGGTGCGGCCGTGCTGACGCGTATTGTCCGTTGGGCCATCCGGATCAGCTTTCAGGGCCGAAAGTCGAACTATCCGCGGCCCGCCAGCTTGCTTGGCTGCGGCAATGACGCCGCTGGCCCACTGGGATGCACGCTCATGCGCCGGAATCGCCAGGAACACAGTCGACGCACCTTTAAGTGCTGGCGCGAGGGTCTCCGGCTTGTCGAACTCTCCGACGAACACTTCGACACCGATGTTCTTGAGATCTTGAGCCTTGTCAGGATTGTGAACCAAGGCGGAGAGCTCGGCTCCTTCGGATTTCAGACTGGGTAAGACCAGGCTTGTGACATTCCCGGTAGCCCCCGTGATCAGGATCTTATCAGCCATATCACCCTCCCCGACCGTCATGCGGTGGCAAGAATATCGGTTGCTTGATCACCGGGACAAGTCGTTCTGGGTTGAGCGCTGGTCCAATCGCGCGCTAGTCTAAATTGTGTATCGCTCATGCATCACGGGTATGCATGTCGGACCGCCTCGCACATCCGCATCGGCTCTCGCATCCGTGCGGCCCGCAAAGCAGCAGGTCTCACCCCTCAGCAGATGGCCGCAGCCATCGGCGTGTCCAAGAAGCAGTTCGAGGCCTTCGAGACGGCAGACAGGTGCCCATCCGCTAATCGCCTCTTTAAGTCCGGAAACGGTCCGGAGGGGCGTCGTGCCGGGCGGGATGCCCGGCGGCTACGGGACCAGACGGTAACCGCCGGGCTCCGTTACCAGGATTGCCGCGTTCGAAGGATCGATCTCGATCTTCTGCCGCAGCCGATAGACGTGGGTTTCCAAGGTGTGGGTCGTCACACGGGCGTTGTAGCCCCAGACCTCGTTGAGCAGGGTGTCGCGGCTCACGACCTTGTCGCCGGCCCGGTACAGATATTTGAGAATCGCCGTCTCCTTCTCGGTGAGGCGAACCTTCTTGTTCGACTGTCCCTCCAGAAGCAGCTTCGCCGCGGGCTGAAACGTGTAGGGACCGATCGTGAAGACCGCGTCCTCGCTCTCCTCGTGCTGGCGCAGGTGGGCCCGAAGCCGCGCCAGGAGAACGCTCAGCTTGAACGGCTTGGAGATGTAGTCGTTCGCGCCGGCGTCGAGGCCGAGGATCTGGTCTGCATCGGTATCGTGGCCGGTGAGCATGATGATCGGAGACTTGACGTCCCCGCAAGCGTCTAATCCCCATGAGGCCGATGGCTATCGCGGCTCGCTGTTTGCGTCAGAGACGACCGACGAGAATGAATTGACCGCACTCGAAGAGGAAGAGAGGGTCGCGCTCGTCTCCTTCGCGTGTTCTACTGTTAAACGAACGTCAACAAGGATCTGGGTGTGCTGCGATCAGCGCATCGCTGACGTTCTCGAAACCGTCAACATCGACCCTCGTGAACTGACAGCCGTCC
>JBHICL010000645.1:0-2180 GCA_046759605.1 Alphaproteobacteria bacterium
ACGCTCTTGATCAGCTTGCTCGAGCTCGCCTTCATCCGACCGTAGTGGAACATGAACTTCTCGGGGTGACCATCGTCGCGCAGCTTCTGCAGTCGGCCCGTGAGCTCGTCGAGCGCCTCGTCCCAGGTGATGCGCTTCCACTTGCCCTCGCCGCGGGCGCCGACGCGCCGCAGTGGGTGGAGCACTCGGTCGGGATCGTAGACCTGATTGATGCCGGCCTGCGCCCTGGCGCACAGCGCGCCGTGGGTGCGGATCGAGTTGAACTGCCCGCCGATCTTCACCAGTCTGTCGTCCTCGACGTAGCCAATGATCGGGCAGCGCGAGACGCATTGCCAACAGGTGCTCGGTACCGCCGTGCGCTCCCTGCCAGTGCCCGGCGAGAAATCCTTACCGCCCCTGAGGAGGGCCGACCGCGTTTCGCTGGCGCCGAAGCCGGCGGCCGTGGCCGCCGCCACGGCGGCGCCCAATTTCAGGAGATTGCGGCGTGTGGTCATGTCGACCTCCTCAGACTCCGACCGGACCAGTGATCTGGCCGGCCACGACGACGACGTAGCGCAGAACGAAGCCGCCGATCAGAACGATGATGGGAACGACGATCTCGACGCCACGCGGCGCCGCGAAGGGCTTGTGATAGAGCAGCCGCGGAATGACGTAGCCCAGCTCGATCAGGGCCGGCAGCACCAGGCCGACCAGCACGAATCCAACCCAGAACAGGGTCGCCAGCTCACCCTGCGGCAGGATGACGGCGATTGCGTGCCTGACATCACCGACCGTGAGATAGGCAAACATCAGGAAAAGGAACACCACCATCAGCTCGAAGCCGAGCAGCAGCACGTCCGACGCGGTCAGCAAATAGCCGCTGTCGCGGTATTGCCGCTCAATCTCCTCGCGATCGCGTCGCCGGTGGAAGATCGCGCGTGCCAGCAGAATGGCGGCAATCCCCATCGACAACGCCGAGACCAGGAACAACAGCGCGAGAACCGGCGAGTTCCAGAACGGCCGCGACGGCATCGCCCCGAGCAGCACACCCGTGTAGACCGCCACGCCGATGCCGACCGGCACGTTGACCCACGCCAGTATCCGGCGTAGCGGCAGCCGGTTCTCCCCGAGAACCGGCGCGTTCGGGATGAATGTGTAGGCATAGACGACGCTGGTGACGATGAACACAGTGAGGAGCCACGTGCCGATCGACATCGGCGACAGGTTGATGACCCTGTACAGGTTGAGCCACTTGAACCAATGGCCGGCCTCGAACGAGCCCAGCTCGAAGATCAGGAGCAAGCAGCCGATGATCACCGGCAGGGGCGCGATAAACGCTCCGTAGCGCGCGACTTCGAGATGTATGCCTCGTGCGCCGCCGCCGCCGCGCAGCAATACCGAAGAGCCGACCGTCCCCGCGCCCGCGCCCAAGCCGGCGAGGAAAAGGTAGGCGATAACGGGCATTCCCCAAATGAGCTCGCCGGTCATGACTACCTCCTCTCCGCATACTGCCGATTGGTGTCGACGCGGATGTATTGGTTCGGCGGCTGCGCGTCGTTCTCGTCGGCGTGGTCGGCGGCGATATAGAAGACGTTCGGTTCGGTGCCCTTCTCCGGGCGCAGCACGGTGACCGGATGCGACGCGATCACACGTGAGATCTCGCTGTCTGGATCGTTGAGGTCGCCGAAGATGCGCGCACGGCTGGGGCAGGCCTCGACGCACGCCGGCTCGAGACCCTGCGATACGCGGTGAATGCAGAAGTCGCACTTGTCGGCCGTGCCGGTCACCGGGTTCGGAAACCGCATGTCGTAGGGACACGCCTGCACGCAGTACTTGCAGCCGATGCAGATGTCCGGATCGATGACGACGATGCCGTCCTCTTCGCGCTTCCACGTCGCGCCGGTCGGGCAGACCGATACGCAGTTGGGCTTCGAGCAATGATTGCAGAGCCGCGGCAGGAAGCTGCGGCTGACGTTAGGGTAGGTGCCTTTCTCGACGTACTCCACCCATGACCGGTTGTGGCCCAGCGGTACGTCAAACTCCGCTTTGCACGCCACCGTACACGCGTGCACCCCGTAACATCGGCGTGCGTCGATGAGCATGCCATACTGTTTCTTGGCCGTAGCGGCCGTTGCAGACCGCGACACCGCTGCGGTTCCCGCGCCTGCCGCCGCGGCTGCTGATTTCTTGAGGAAACTGCG
>JBHICL010000646.1:0-2179 GCA_046759605.1 Alphaproteobacteria bacterium
TAGGGATTTCCCGACGCTACAGAAGGGCCGCCCCTCCAGAGCATGACCGGATGCTACAATGTCGGGGTCGGATGGGGACTCTCTTCCACCGCCGACCGGCGCCCGCCCGTCGACGCCATCGACTCTCTCGCGGGCCGCCCGGGCGCCGGCGCCCCCGAAGTCGCCCGGCGCCTCCCAAGATCCGCCCCAGGGGAGGCCTCCTATGGATGACCTATATTCGGAGATTCAGCCTGGCATGGTCCTCACGACCGGCCGCACGATCAACGCGGGTGATGTCACGCTCTTCGCGACCCTATCCGGGGATCTGAACCCGCTGCATCTCGACGCTGCCTTTGCACGGGCGACGCGCTTCGCGACCTCATCGCCTCCGGGCAGCATTTAATCGGGCTTTTGCTCGGCGTCCTGCCGACGCGGCTGCCCGCGACGACGCTCGGGCTCAACTGCGCCTTCCGGTTCGCCAGGGCTGCGCGAGTCGGCGACACACTCAGCATCGAGTGGATCGTGCGGGATCGGAACCCGGAGCCGAGCTTGAAGGGCGTCGTCGTTTCCCTCGAAGGCCGCGCCAGCAATCAGGATGGCGAGGAGGTCATCACGGGGCAGGTTCAGGTGTTGCTCACGCCTGGGCCGTGAGGTGATCGTAGTTTCCCGCCCTAAACTTAATTTTTGGTCAACTGGCACTCGATCTGTGGGGCTTGATATTCATGTTGATTCCAGTGCCGTCGCGATCGACGAGCCCCAGGACACCGCGCGAGTCGCTCGAGGATTAGCCCCTCGTCCGAAGCGGCTGAAGGAGCAGAAGTCAAAGCTAACGACTGCACAACCCTCACGCTTCATGTCCGTCGCGATGGCGGCAACGCTAGTCGTGAGATCGTTGGAGGCGAGCGCTGCATCGGCATGCCGCCCATCGCGAACAGCGCAAGCTCCGCCGGCGCCTGTGGCAGGCCAACCTCCGTCGCCTGGCCTCGCTGGAGGACATCGACTGGGCCATAGGAAGCACAAAAGCCCTGCCGCCGCTCCCACCCTCGGGTCGAACCCGCGCCGGCGGCTGCCGGCCTCCCCCTCCCGGCGTCAGGCACCCCTCCAGGAGCATGACCCGGATGCTACAGTGACTTGCGCGACCAGAGCCCCGGTAACGACGAGATACGCGGACAAGGGGAACCTGCGCCGGAACGCCAAGGATCCGGCCATGCCCAGTACGAGCAGCACCGAGAGGGCTCGCGGACCGCGCACCGTCGCAGACAGGACCTCCAAGACAAGCGCGACGGCGAACGCCGCCGCTAGGACGGCGTCGCCGACCAGTCTGAGGCATCGGACCGGTTCACGCAGCCGACGTTACTTAGGTGCTCGCAGGGATACGGCCGGGCACTTCACGCCGGATTAGCCAGGCAGGCGCGGCTCGGGCGAACGCTGCTCCGAGCAGCAGCAACGAGCCGGCAGCCATAGCAGCTGTCGGCAGATTGAGATCGAATGGCGCCAAGCCGCGGTAGGTCTGTGCTGTGACGACGCCGAACAGGCCGGCGTAGCCGGCGATTGCCATCGCCATCAGTGCGGTCTGCTCCCGGGCCGCAAGCCGGCCGAGGCCCAACAGCACTGCCAATCCTCCGAGGATCTGGACGCCGTGGAGTCCGATGGCATGAGCGGCCTTGCTGCTGCCGTCATCGCCGATGATTACCGTCGATGGCACCTCACCAACCGCGGCTACGTGTGCGTTGCCACGATCGATCATGTCTTTGCCGATCGCCGAGGCGCCAAGGAGCATCACCATCCCGGCGATTACCGCCCAGCGAACGACTCGAGGCTGGCGCAGCTCGATGAGCGCCCACACGAGCAAGACGACGGTCAAGATCCCGACCACAGCTATCGACACTCCCATTCCGCTGAAAACCGCATCATCGAACGACGTGGCCTTATTGAAATGAGACGGCACGCCGCGCCACCGCTGCATTGTGACCAGCGCCACCTCAATGAAGATGGCAACGCAGTATGGAATGGCGAACATCCACCCGAGGACTCTTCGTGTAGGCAGCAGACCGAGAATCCAGCCCATCGCCAAAGTCGTGATTCCGAAGGACAGTCCGAATGTGGCTGGCTTGCGCCACGACACAGCACCCTGCCACGAGACGCCATCGATAACGAAGACGCCGAGGTGAAACAGACCGCTGGCCACCAAAATCGCCCC